>NZ_JADPIU010000086.1:0-34136 GCF_023073075.1 Bradyrhizobium sp. 61
CGATCGCATGCGCGGCCTTGCCGATGCGTCGGCCGAGGGATTGCTGGTCTGTTACGGCGACAAGATTGTTTCGATCAATTCGAGCCTGACGGAACTGACGGGCTATGTCCCTCGGACGATGTGATTGGAGAATCGCTTGCGATCTGCCTCCCCGAGGAGTCCGTCAGGCGCAAGCTGGTCGCGAGGCCAAGGGAGCGGATCGAGGCGGAGTTGCGCGATGTCAACGGTCAATTCATTCCCGCCGAATTCATCCTTCGCTCGATCGATTTCGCCGGTCAGCCTCACCACGCCATCGCCGTCCGCGATTTGCGCGACCGGAGGAAGGCCGAAGAGCATATTCATTTTCTGGCACACCACGACGCCTTGACCGGCTTGCCGAACCGAAACAGCTTCAACGCCCGGCTCGATAAGGAAATCGAGCCGCATCAGGCTTCCGCCCAGTCGTTTGCAGTGTTCTGCCTCGACCTCGATCGCTTCAAGGAAGTGAACGACCTGTTCGGGCATGCCGCCGGCGATGCCTTGCTGAAAAGGATCGCAAAATGCGTTACCTCAGTTCTCGATCGGAACCAGATGATGGCGCGGCTTGGCGGTGATGAATTTGCGATTATCGCGACAAACCTTTCCAGTCCATCTGTAGCGGGGCGCATCGCCGAGAATATCATTGAAGCATTGCGGATCGAAAACGAATCATCGACCACGGCCTCCTTCGTTTCCACCAGCATCGGCGTAGCGATTTTCCCGAACGACGCCCGGGACGGACGGGGCCTTCTCACCCACGCGGATACCGCGCTCTATCGCGCAAAGACCGACGGCCGCGGTGTCTATCGCTTCTTGGAAGCCGCGATGGGCGTTGAGGTGCGCGATCGCCGCATGCTTGAACACGATCTTCGCACCGCCATCGCCCGCCAAGAATTTGAACTGGCCTATCAGCCGCAAGCCCGGCTCGATACGCGTGAGATCACAGGCTTCGAGGCCCTTTTGCGATGGCGTCACCCGCAACGCGGGCAGGTCTCGCCGGCCGTGTTCATTCCCGTCGCGGAGGAAAGTGGTACGATCCAGCAGATCGGCGAATGGGTGCTGAGAGAGGCATGCGCGGAAGCCAGTGGCTGGACCAACCCGATCGGAGTCGCCGTCAACGTCTCGGCGATGCAATTGCATAATCCGCAGTTTACGCAGCTCGTTCACAGAATCCTTGTTGAAACCGGTCTGAACCCCGCGCGGCTTGAACTGGAGATCACGGAAACCGCGCTGGTCCGTGATCTTAATCGGGCGCTGACGACGTTGCGTCAGCTCAAGGCGCTCGGCGTCCGGATCGCAATGGACGATTTCGGGACCGGTTACTCGTCGCTGTCAAACCTGCGGGCATTTCCGTTCGACAAGATCAAGATCGACGCCTCCTTCATCAAGGCGGTCGACACCAACGAACAGGTCGCGACAATCGTTCGGGCGGTGCTTGGCATCGGTCGCGGGCTCAAATTGCCGGTCTTGGCGGAAGGCGTTGAGACTCGTGAGGAGCTGCGCTTCCTGGGCACGGAGCGATGCGATCAAATTCAGGGATATCTGGTCGGGAAACCGGCTGATATAGCCGGCTTTCGCTACCTCACGCATGCAGTGGAAAGCCAACGCGATCTCGAATTTCCGCTACCCCATACCGGCGATTGCGTTGCGCTGAAAGTCGTTGGTCGATGAGGACAAAAGCGTGGGCCAACGCTCGCTGCTATGTCTCTTCACCACCCGTCCGTGCCCGCCGTTGCTTGATCGGATGCGCCGGATCATTGAGACCCGGCGTCGACGGATGCCGCTCGCGACGAGCCGATCGATCAGCGCTTCGTCCACCGCCGGAGGGCCGTGGTGAGCTCGCGCGGATGTATTTGTCCCATTTCTCTTCAGCGCGAGGACCTGCTGTCGCGGCGCTGAGGAAGAGTTCAGTACTCACGACACCGCGAACCGACCGGCGGCGATGCCGTTCTTCTTGGCGTGCTGTTTGAATTCCTGCGCAACCTTTGAGGCCGCTTTTTCCTCCGATGGCAACCCGATGGCAGACATCTCGGATCGGCCGCTTCGGGCCGATTCCGGATTTGCCGCGCGCTGCGTACGACCTGAATATCTATCGCTTCAGTTCCCTGATCCGGTCACCCAAACGGGAATCATCCGGCATTAGCCGCGCCAATCGCTCTGCATATTCCAGGGCCGCTGCATTGTCGCCCTTCTCGCGACTAAAGTTCATCGCTGCTGCCAGCATCTCCAGATTGTTGGGATGAGCGCGCAGGCCCTCTTGCAGCACTGCAATAGCATCGTCGCGACGACCGCTGGAATTCAGCCCGACGGCATAGACATAGGCGTAGCGGGCCTGGCCGGGGTCCAGCACCGCGGCCTGACGCAGCGCGTCGAGCGCAGCTTCAGTGCGCTTCTCGCGCACGAGCGTCAAACCGAGCGCGTGGCGGAGCGAAGCATCCTGCGGTGATCTGGAGAGAGATTCGCGCAGGATCCGCTCCCCGTCGCTGTCGCGTCCAAGCTGGCGGTACAGGTCGGACAGATTGATAGCGGCCGGAACGAACGAGGGGCCGAGTCTAAGTGCCGCCCAATATTCGGTCTCTGCCTCGGCGGCGTTGGCCCGGCGCGCGAAAAAGCTGCCGAGCGCGGTGCGCGCTTCCGGCCGATCCGCATTCAATTTCTGCGCGGCCACGAACTCGGCCGCCGCCTGCGCGAACTTGTCGCGATCGGCGGTAGGCTGTTGAGACGGGGGCACGGAGGCAAGAAGCTCGGCAGCACGGATGCGCACGCCGCGAACGGGATCGGCGAGTTGCGCAGAGGCGACTGTCCAGAGCTGGTCGGCCCGCACCCCTTCCAGCCCATCGAGCGCGCCCAGCCTCACTAGAGGATCCGGATCGGACAGTCCGCGGCGGATCAGGCTGAGGTCAGGCGCGGGCAGTTCGGCCAGCGCGCTGGCGCGGACGATGCCGGGCACTTCGCCTGATCCGGCCATCGCGGCAAGCAGCGCCTGCGCATCGGCTGCCTCGCTCCAGGCGGCGTGAAACGCGCGCGCATAGGTCTGATAGCCGTGCCGCTCCGGCCCGAACCAGGTCTCGATCTGCCGGGCCGCCCAGGCCGCGGGCTTGTCGCGGTGGCAGTCGTTGCACGCATTTGGCGCGCCGGTTAGTACCGAGAGGTCGGGGCGGGGGATGCGGAAGCCATGGTCGTGGCGGCGGTCGACGACCATGTAGCGACGCTCGGGCATGTGGCAGGCAGCGCAGGCCAGCGGCGGCGAGACGTCGGCGTGGCGCCGGTGAGCGGCGGATTCGTACTTTGCCGGCGTGTGGCACTGCGCGCAAACGCCGTCGCCGGGTGCCTTCAGCGCCGCACTATGGGGGTCGTGGCAGTCGCTGCAGGTCACGCCCTTAGCGAACATCTTGCTCTGCTTGAAGGGCGCGTAGTTGTAAGTTTCCTCGTCGTCGCGCATCTGACCGTCGGGGTGGAAGCGCTGCCGGTCGAGCAGCGATACCCGATGCGTTTGCGAGAGCGGCCGTCCAGGCGTCCAGTCTTCCGAAAGTTGCCCCCGACGCGCGTGACAGCGTCCGCAGGTTTCGACCTCCTTACGCAACGACGGTGCCAAGGCGCTGCGCACGGGCTTCAGCGTGCCGGCCTCTGTTGACCAAGTAATGCCGGTGCGCTCGTCGAACCGGACGAGGAGGCCATTGTCCCGGTCACGCTCCGCGGGCTTCCGCTTGGCCCATTCGACATGTTGCGAGCCCGCGCCGTGGCAGGCCTCGCAGCCGACGCTGATCTCGGTGAAGGTCGTGGCGAACCGGTCCCTGGCGGCATCGTAATTCTTGTGCACACCGGTTGAGTGGCACTCGGCGCACATGAAATTCCAGTTTTGGTTCAGTTTTGTCCAATGCAGGGGATCTTCATGGGTAATGGCACCGTCGGGATAGAGGTGAATCCAGCGCTGGCCGCCTTGATCCTTTGGCCGCGTGTCCCAGGCGATGGACAAGGCCTGGACGCGGCCGTCGGGAAATTCGATCAGATACTGCTGCAACGGGTCGACACCGAACGCGTATTTGACCTCGAAAGTTGTAAGCTTGCCGTCAGGGCCGTCTGTCTCGACCAGGAATTTCTTTTCCTTTCGGAAGAAGCGCGAGCGCGTGCCGGCATATTCGAAAGTCGCGTCGTCGAAGTCGGCGCGCACGGACTGATCTGTCGCATGGTCCATTGCGTGCCGGTGTTGCGAGGTCTGCCAGAGCTTGGCCTCCGCCGCGTGGCAGCCGCTGCACGTTTGGCTGCCGACAAGCGACAGTGGGGAGGGCTGCAGCGGCTGGTTTGAGAAGTTCGATGTTGCGAACCAGGCCAGCGCTCCGGCGATCAGCACGAGAAGGACGCCGCCGATGCCCAGCAGAGCAGGGGCCAGCTGCTGTCGTGCGGAAAGGGCCGGCACCGCCGGTCGCGCGGGCGCATGCGCCTTCTCGCGCTTGCGGTTCTTTCTAGATCCCTTTGTCACGTCTGCCCACCGATCCAAGCGTGCACGCCTTGGTTGGCTTACTCGCGCAGATCCCTGTCGTGAAGCGCGATTCTCGTCTCGAGGGCCAGATGGACGCAGCCGCCGCAGAACATTAGTAAGCCTCTTACTGAAGCGGTTGAACCTTTGCAGCCATATCGGGCGCACGACTCACTCGGTAGTTCGCGTTACTGCATTTGAGTACCCAGACGGCGTGATCGGGCTTGGAGTGCTTCGCGTCTCGCGTCGCGCCAAGCGGCTTCTCGCAGACAAAGCCTTGCAGGCGAATTTGCGCGGCGAGCATGCTTTGCACTGTCTCGCCGGCAGCTTGCGCGGAAACTCCGCCGAGAGCCAAGGCGCCGGCCAACACGACGGTTGAGACGCGCATCGCATGATAGTCATTCATGAAACCCTCCAATCGCGGCATCACGTGGATCTGGTCGGCGGAAGCCGATTGGTTGGAAGGGGCTCTAAAAAGTCCTTTCCGAGTCGTTACGCCGTGCATCACTCCAGACACTTTCGCACGAACTGAATCCGTTCGATCGGACCGAGCTTTTGCGCATCAGCTTGCTTGCGGCAGTCCTCTCGCTTGTCGAACCGCGCTTCCAACTTTTGGACGACGGTAAGGTCCTCCGAGACCGGGCCGTCCGCCGCGGCCTTCATGGCGCCCTCGAATTTCTTGATGTCCTCCGGAGACAATTTTGGCCGATCCAGCCTGAGAGTCAGCTTGTTCAGTTTCGCGGTCAGCGTGAACGGCGGTTTGTAGTCAGCGTCGTTTACGCCCGTCAGCGTGTCGGAACCGATGTCGAAACTCTCGTCCCATTGAAGGATCATGGGTAGCGTTTTTTCCATCGTCTTGGTGTCGACCGCCTGACCGTCCACCTTCAGTGTGCCCGTGCCTGGGCGGCCGACGCCGGAGAAATTGTTGAACGCCAGCGTGCCCGGGCCCAAGCCATCGTATTTGAACTCGAACTCGACGATGTGCTTGCCCAACGCAAGCGCGTCCGCCCCCTCCCACTTGATGCGCTGGAGGTCGACCAGGTTCCACAACCAGACCGGCTTGCCATTGAGCAGGTAGAAGCCGTAACCGCCGAAACGTCCGCCGGAGGTCAGGATCATCCCCTCCGAACCGTCCTGCGGCACCTCGATGTCAGCCGTGACGACATACGAGGTGTTGAGCAGAAGGGGCGAGTCACCCTGCGGCAGACCGACCATCGGTCGCGTGTAAGTAAACTCCGTACGCCCCGCGGTGATGTTTGGCCGCGGCGCAACGATGCGCGCCGCCACCGACGCATCCATCGGGAATACCTGGTATTTCTTCGCCTCCGCAAGGAACTGAGCCTTCATCTCCTTGATCTTGTCCGCGTTCTTGGCGGCAATGTCGTCGGTTTGGCTGAAATCCGTATTCAGGTTGTAGAGCTGGAACAGCTGGTTGTTCAGCGGATCCGGGTTGGCTGGGCCGAAGGCCTCCCACGGCGCGCGATTGACCTTGGTGCTGAGCATCCAGCCGTCCTTGTAGAGCGCCCATTGGCCCATCATTTCGAAATACTGGGTCGAATGGCGCGACGCCACCTTGGCGTTCGTCGCATCGAAGGTGTACATGAAGCTGGTACCTTCGATAGGCGCTTGCTTGATGCCGTCGACGACTTCGGGCGCGTTGATGCCGGCCGCCTCGAGAATGGTCGGCACGACGTCGATCACGTGCACGAACTGTTCGCGCAAGCCGCCCTTGTCCTTGATGCGCGCCGGCCACGACACCACCATGTTCTGGTTGATGCCGCCGAGCCTCGAGGCGTTCTGCTTGAACCAGTCGAACGGAGTGTCGAAGGCCCAGGACCAGCCGGCCGACATATGGTTGTAGGTCTGCTCCGTTCCCCAGACGTCGTACCACTTGAGCTGTACTTCGGCCGGCAACTTGTTGAGCCCATTGAAGAACGCGACCTCGTTCGGCGTGCCCTGCGGTCCGCCCTCGGCGCTGGTCCCGTTGTCACCGTTGATGTAGATGACGAGCGTGTTTTCGAGTTTTCCCAGGTCCTGAAAGGCCTGAATCACGCGGCCGATCTCGTGATCGTTGTAGGCCGCATAGGCGGCGAATACGTCAACCTGCCGAATGAAGAGCTTCTTTTCGTCGGCGCTGAGCTGGTCCCATGGTTTCAGTATGTCAGCTGGCCAAGGCGCCAGCTTGGTGTCATTCGGGATCACGGCGAGACGCTTCTGGTTCTCCAGAATGCGCTCGCGCAGCTTCTCGTAGCCATCGTCGAACAGGTGCATCGCGCCGATCTTGTCGACCCACTCTTTGGTCGGGTGATGCGGTGCATGGGTGGCACCGGGCGCGTATTTGATGAAGATCGGCTTGTCCGGCTGGATCTGGTGCATGCGTGTCATGTAATCGATGGCGTCGTCGGCCATCGCCGTAACCAGATTCCATGTGCCAGGCGGCTTGCCCTGGAAGGGATAGATCTGGGTGGTATTGCGGAACAGGTTCGGCTGCCACTGGTTAGCGTCGCCGCCGACGAAGCCGTAGAAATATTCGAAGCCCATACCGACCGGCCACTGGTCGAACGGCCCCGCCTGGCTCGCCGCAAACGCCGGCACGTTGTGGTCCTTGCCGAACCACGACGTGGCATAGCCATTGTCCTTGAGGATGCGGCCGATCGTGGCCTTGTCCTGATCGATGATGCTGTTGTAGCCGGGAAACCCGGTGGATTGCTCCGATATGACGCCGAATCCGGCCGAATGGTGATTGCGTCCGGTGATAAGCGCGGCGCGCGTCGGCGAGCAAAGAGCGGTGGAGAACATGCGATTGTAGCGCAGGCCCTCGTTGGCGATCCGATCCATGCTCGGTGTCGGAATCACACCGCCAAAGGTGCTCGGCACGCCAAAGCCGGAATCGTCAGTGATGATCAACAGCACATTGGGTGCCCCCTTTGGCGGGACGATGCGCGGGGACCACCAGGGCTTCGACTGCAGGGCATCGTCATTGATCACGCCGCCGAACTTCAGATCAGGCGGCGGAAGCTGCTTTCCGTCTATCGCTCTCGTGGCACCAGGCGAACCCGGCGGAGAGGCGCCTTGTTGTGCGAATGCGGGCGCCGAAAGAAAAAATGAGAACGTTAGCGCAGCAGCCAAAGATCGAGTGGAGTTCATTGCAATACCTCCCATTTCTGCAAAGGCCTCAGACGCATCCATCGACGCAACCTAGCTTCAGGCTTCGGCTTTCCTCACCGGGGGAATCTTCCACGATCCGTTGATGATCGAGGGGTTCTTCTCACTCGGCCAGTACAACCGCATCATCAGGACGAAATCGCCCGATGGTGCGGGAAGCCAGTTGGATTCCTTGTCTTTCCCGGGCGAGTCCTTCTGGATGTAGAGATCGGTCGAGCCGTCCGGATTCGATTTCAGATTCTGGCGCGCGCTGATCGAGTAGCGGTTGATTGGATTGCGCACGAAGAAATAGTCGGCGTCGTACATCGTCACCGACCAGAACCCAAGTGCCGGCGGCAGTTGCCCTTTGGGGAATCGCATCACGTATTTGTTGGCGCCGTTATATTTCCGGCCCTCGGCGTCCTTCAGCGACGTCGGATACACGGCATCCTGCGGCCGGTTGGCGCCCAGTCCGATGGCCGTGACAAGTGCCCGCATCAGGTAGTCGGTGCCGTAGACGCCGGTCTTGGTGGTGAAGCCCCAGCCGTTCTCGTCCTTCATGTCCTTGTTGATCTTGAACTGGAGCATGATCTGGTCAAAACCGATTTCTGGAACGCGCTTGACGAAATCCGCCTTGAGCTTGCTGGCATCGAAATCCTGCCCCGGCACGATGCCGATCCTGGCGAACTTGGCGAGCTGCGGCGCATCGGCGGCCGTCGGCGGGTTGTCCTTCATCAGCTTGCAGAGCATCGTGAAATAGGCCACGGCATCCATGCGGTTGACCTGCTCGCGCACCGCCATCTTCATGTCGAGGGACGGATCGACCGTGCCCGGCGGCGGCGTGTAGGGCTTGCCATACGAACTCAGCGGCACCAGCTTGAACTCGTCCTGCAGCTTGTGCACTTCGGCGTAGTCTTCCGGTGTGCCGGTACAATAGATGCGTCCGAGCAGCCACACGATGCTGGTGGGCGACTTGTACTCCTTGACGCCGGCCGGCAGCGTCCCTTTCCAGGTCGGGCCCGTGATCGCATAGGTCTGTGCGGCCGTGCCGGTGGTCCGCTTGCCCGGCACCTGGAACACCGTGGTCCAGCCGTCCAGCATCGGAAACAGCGCGTAACGGCCTTTCATGTCGGGGATGCTGACCACCCACGGCTCCTTGCCGACATCGAGGAACGCGGTGGTGTAAAGTGTGTCAGCATTTGGCGCAGTCACGTCCCTGAAAAACGCGTCGGGATATTTGCGCAGCTTGATGATCTGGCCCATGGGCGCCTTTGTCCCCACGGGCGCCGCGACGTTGGTGATGACCCTGCGGGTCATCTCCATCGTCACCAGCGGATAGCCGAAGATGTAGGCGTCGGTAGCGAGCGCGAAGTCCTCAAGTCCCTCACCGATGCCGAGGAGCTCACCGAGCTCGGCCCGACTCATCGTGCTCATGGAGCGCCGGCGAGCAGGCTGATGCCGCCAATCATTACGTTGCGACGGGTGAAGTTCATGGGAACGGTCTCTCCTTACATCTGCGCGGCCACGATTGCCGGCGGCTTCCAGGTGCCTTCACCTGCCGGCAGGATAGAAGGCATCTCGGTCTTCGGCCAGTTCAGCGCCACGTATTCAGCTCGCCCGCGGAGCTGATCCTCTAAGCTTCATTTTGCCGGTCTCTCAATAACAAGGCGGATAGGGATAATACCCGCAAGCCGGACAGCAGTAGGGTGGCCGCACCATACGCCGCCGCACCGAACGCGCCGGCGTACATCGCGCCGTGGTCAGGGCCAGTGATCCGAAAATCTGATTCAATTTTGTAGTACGCATTATATCGACTCCTTACAGAGGTTCGATCGACGTCTTTAGCCCTCTCGCTTCGATGCGAGCGGGTGGCACGGAAACGTGCAATGTCACCGCACTTAACGCCGCATGGACGTCTGCAGAACTGAAAAATGGACGCGGAATTAGAGGTTGTAAGCTTGCAGTCTAGGGTCGACTTCGAAGGGTGACGCTTCGGCTACCTCCACGGAAAACAGATTAGCATAAGTAAAAAACCAGGGCCAGCCGTGGTCATTATCTTGCCGCCTCTAGGCGCGGACTCATAAATCTTCGTCGATGTCCGCTTCGCTCTGATTCCGGCCGCCCTTGCGCAACCGCAGCAAAGGTCTCGACGGGCCATCAGCGAACGTGAAGAGGCGCGCGATGAAGCATTGCGATAGAGAAAGTTAGGCTCGAGGCTTTGCGGACGACCGCACATGATCCGCATTAGGCCTACCAACTCTAGCAGGCCGAGTATCATGTTATTAGCAACGTCATACTCCTATGTGCCGCGCCTCCGCTGTAAGAGGCGTGCAGGTATCGCGATCAGCACTTATTCTCACCTCTCGTTATTCTTCTCACCTCTCGTTATTCGCCATGTCATTGGAACGGCTCATCTCGGGCCTGTCGCGAAACTCTCGCGGTGTTATCCCGGCGATGCGGCGGAAAGCACGGGTAAAGTGGGCGGGGTCCGTGTAGCCGGTGGCAAGCGCCACATCGATAATCTTGGCGTCTGTCTTGCGCATCAACTCAGCGGCCCGCTCGAATCGGACATGGTCGAGCAACCGCAAATAGGTCAGCCCAGCTTCCGCCAGTTCGCGCTGCAGGCTTCTGACGCTAGTCCGCGCCATCTCCGCCAGTTCGGCGATATCCGGCATGCGCTCGCCGAGGTAGGACGGAAGCATCAATTTGATCGCGGATACCACGTCGGTGCCGATCGGCTGAAATACGGGCGCTGTTCCGGAGTCCTTTACGGCGTTCGGGTTGCGCAAGCTCAAGAGTGACACGGGCACGTCGATCCATGACGATTTCTGGCCTGACCGGAAGCGGGTGCGGGGCCAGCAGGCCTGCGTCTCGACATCCGGCGTATAGATCGCTTCGAACGCGATCGTCGCCGGCGCCCAGTCCGGCCCCGCGAAGTGGCGGACGACGTAGATCGGCATCACGTTCTGGACCCATTGCGAGTGCTCGAGATGCGGCATTCCGCTCGTCCCGGCGATGGCACTGCAAACCCTCACATCGTCAGCGTGACGCTCCAACCAGATGCGAACGAAGTTGTCCTCGAGCTGAACAAAGCGGCACAGCTCTTCCAGTACCGCCAGTAGTGTCGGCGCATGACGAGCCGCGACCTGAAACTGCTCGCTCAGATGGCAGAGCTGCAGCCGCTGCACGGCGCGAAATCCAAAATCCGTCAGCCCTTGCGATGCCTGCACTGTTGCTGCGAACTGAACGGCCGGAAGAAGCGGGAAATAGTCATTGGACCTTTGTTCCGGATGGGCAGGCAAGCCAAACCTTGCCAGCATTCGTTCGGCCGGCGCACCGATATCATCTAGGACGTCGACGAAAGGCACGAGCAGGGCGCAGCGCGCCAGCACGATTGATTTCATGGCACTCCACCGGAGACATTACCGCGTCGCCGGGCTCCCCAAAATTTCAGACAATACCACGCTGCAATCGGATTATCGCGATCCGATGCGTCACCAAAATTACGATTGCACCATCTCGCCGTTGAAAGGGGGCCCCTCACACTAGCAGGCAGTGAGGTCTTTCCCGCACTGTCCTTTGGGAGCAATCCCTTGGTATCCCAGGATGGACTGATTTTCCTCGATGTAATTGGCGTCCGATGGCCAGACGAAGCGCCGGAACGCCTGTAACTTGAAGCGTCCTTTTTTACCTAAGGGAGCAAAGGCTTCGCGCCTTTTGCGCAGGGATGCGAGCAGTTCGTTTGCCTTCTTCCCAGGCGGTCCGCGCGGCCATCGTCGCATCGCTGCGACACGGTGACGCAACCATTGATAGTACCGCTCGTACGCTCAAAGTCAGCTCGCGCACGTTGCAGCGCCATCTCGGCCGTATGGGTACTAGCCACAGCAAAATGCTTGGCCAGATTCGCCTGAACATTGCGTGCCGCCTGCTTGCCGATCCAAACAAGCGCTTGTCGGACATCGCGAAATTCCTGGGATACACAAACGCGAGCAGCTTCAGCCGCACCTTCGTTCGCTTGATGAAGGTTCAGCCGGTCGTCTACCGACGACAACGGCTTGGCAACGCCGATCTGCAGCAGCCCGTGCGCGATTGATTGCGAACCAAATCGACGTTTGGCGCAAAATGGCAAGACTCGCGATCCGAATTGGCGCGAAATGTTAAGCCAATGCCCGCCTTCAAGGGAGATAACAATCATGACTATTCGCGCCGCTCTGATCGTCGTCGGTGCCGCCGGATTTGTTGCCTCTCCTCAGACGCTGCTTGCGCAATCGGCGCCACCGCATGTCCCGCTCGAGAAATCCATCGGGCAGGCCAAGCCGGAAGTCGTGCCCTCCCTCTTCGTGCTCAATTCGCGCGGCGCGAGCCTGAAGGACGGAAAGCTAGTGCTGACGGGAATCTCGCCGAATGCGATCGTGTTTGCCGATCGTCCGGTTCGTGCAGCCGGCCACGATCTCACGTCCCGGATCGTCGAGGACTGGGGCAACGGCAGCGACAACTTCGCGAAAGATCCTCCCAACGCCACCGTGTCAGGATTCAAGAAAGATGGATCGTCGGTGGCGGACGCCGTAGTCGTGCTCAAATCGCCCAAGCTCGACGGCGACAAGCTGACCTTCGACGTCGACATCCTGGAGGGCGACCTCGCAGGGGCTGACGGACCGGCTTCGGTTTTCATCGACATCATCGGCAGGCCCTTTACGCCGCTTTCATTTGCGGGCGTGGCGCGCCGAACCGCATGGCGTGGCGCCTACTATCGAGGAGCCGCTGTAGCAGGTGCGGCGGCCCTTGGCGCAGCTGCAGCCTATGGCCCCTACTACCGACCGGCGTGCGGCTATTATCCCTATCCGCCCTGCTATTGACGAAGCGGCAAGCGCACGGCGGCGCCATCCATGATCAGATCACGGAGAAGAGCCGGCGGCAGGTAATTGTCTGCACGGGTTGAGCCGGCGCTTCAACTGCGATGGGTCCCGTGAGCGACAGGACGGGCTGTCCCGCACAGCAAGCCACGGAAGAAGTTCAGTCACGAGGATTTACGAATGCGTCTTTTTTCTTTCGCGCTGGCGGCAACGATGGCGGCCTGTTCCGGCCGAGCAGCCTTTGTCCAGGATTCCTTCCTTGGCGTGCGCCAGGGCCTGGAGGATTCTTGGCTTGCCAGCGACGCCTTCGATCATCGACGGAGCTGGACGATTCCGAAGGTCATCAAGATCAGCTCATGAGAACGAGACGCGGAAAAATCAAATACAAGAGGAGACTTCGACATGTTTCGAGGAATTGCGACACTGATGCTCTCTCTCCTGGTAGGTGCGGCGAGTGTGTCGCCGACATTGGCCCAAAGCACGGCGATCACCGAACAGGAGGCGCACGCCATCGCGGTAGACGCCTATATCTATTTCTACTCAATCATGTCGATGGACGTATCCCGCAAGCAATTCACCAACGTAGCGCCGGGCAAGGAGTTTGGCAAAGGCCCGATGAACACGTTCGTCAACGTGCCGGAATACCCGCCAGCCGATTTCAAAGGTGTTGTCCGCTCCAACTTCGACACCCTTTATTCCATCTCCTGGCTGGACATGACCAAGGAGCCGGTGGTCATCTCGGTGCCGGATACCAATGGACGCTACTACCTGCTTCCGATGCTCGACATGTGGACCGACGTCTTCGCGTCGCCGGGCTGGCGGACGACGGGCACCAAGGCCGGGACGTTCCTGATTACGCCGCCGGGCTGGCGGCCGGATCTGCGCGACAAGTTTGCTGAGGAATTCAAGCTTCCGAAAGACACACAACGTATCGAAGCGCCAACGCCTTACGTGTGGGTCATCGGCCGCACCAAGACCGACGGCCCGCCGGACTACGATGCCGTTCACAAGATCCAGGCCGGCTACAAGGTCACGTTGCTGTCCGATTACGGCAAAACGTCCAACCCGGTCGAATTCAAACCGGATCCGAATGTCGACATGAAGACGCCGCCAAAGGTTCAGGTCGATACCATGTCGGCCGGCGTGTACTTCGCCTATGCCGCCGAGTTGCTCAAGCTGAATCCACCGCACGTTACCGACGAGCCAATCATCGCACAGATGAAGAAAATCGGCATCGAGCCGGGCAAGAGCTTTGATATCGGCAAGCTCGATCCAGTGTTGCAGCGCGCGCTGGAGACCGCGCCGCAGGACGGCCAGAGACTGATGGCCTGGAAAGTGCCGACGTTGGCGCGGGTGACCAGCGGCTGGTCGATGAACACCGACACCATGGGTGTTTACGGCAACTACTATCTGAAGCGGGCCATTGTCGCCCAATTGGGCCTTGGTGCAAACCTGCCGGAAGATGCCATCTATCCGCTCAATCTCGGTGACGAGACCGGCAAGCCGCTGGACGGCGCCAACAAGTACACCATCACCTTCGAAAAGGGCGCCGCCCCACCGGTCAATGCCTTCTGGTCGATTACACTGTACGACCCGGAAGGATTCCAGGTCGGCAACGTGCTGAACCGCTTTGCCGTCTCGAGCTGGATGCCGTTCAAGTACAACGCCGACGGCTCGCTCGACATCTACTTCCAGAATGAGAGTCCGGGAAAGGACAAGGAAGCCAACTGGCTTCCCGCTCCGAAGGGCGGCTTCAATCTTACCATGCGCCTGTACAGTCCGAAATCAGATGCACTGACCGGCAAATGGAACCCGCCGCCGGTGGTGAAGTCGACGACAGCGGCAGGCCTATCGGCTCAGTGAATGTTGACGGAACGCCGGTGCTTCGGCACCGGCGTTCGGCCCCCGCCGCTGGTTTGTGGCGGGACTGGCACCATTGGTTAGTCAATCCGTAGGGTTGCGACGAGGCGAATGGAATTTGCCCAGGGGCCGGTCATGCTGATCATCCTGACGCTCTACATCGTCCTGGTGTGGCTCATCTTTTCCAAACTCAAGCTGGTCCGATGGGGTTGGGGCTCCGGCACCGCGGCGGTGCTGATCGGCGCGTTCATCCTCGCGGTGTTCGTGGCGTTGTTCAACTATTTGACGCCGTCGGGCAGCTTTGTCGTCGGCTCCCGCGTCACGGAAGTCACGCCCAACGTGTCCGGCCAGGTGATCGAGATCCCGGTCAAGCCGAACGAGCGGGTCAAGGCAGGCACCGTCCTGTTCCGTATCGATCCGGCGCCCTTCCAGTACAAGGTCAACCAGCTGGAGGCGTCACTTGCCCAGGCACGCCAGCAGGTCAAGCAGCTGACCGCCAACTACGAGCAGGCGACCGCGAATGCCGAGGGGCTGGCCAAGCAGCTCGCCTTTCACAAGCAGCGGCTTAACGACTACCGCAAGCTCACCAGCGAGGATGCGCAGAGCCTGTTCCGCCTGCAAGACACCCAGGTCCAATACGAGACGGTGGAATTCCAACTGCAGGCTGCGAAGGCGGCGCAACTGAATGCGCAGCTCGCCATGCAGTCGGAGGTCGGCGGGGTCAATACGACCGTCGTGCAAATCCAGGCCCAGCTCGACAATGCCGGATGGGAGCTCGACCAGACGACGATCCGTGCGGTCGGTGACGGCGTCGTTACGCTCTTGTCCCTGACCGCCGGCGACCGCGCCGTGCAGGGGCGCGCAGCGATGTCCTTCATCCTAAGCGACGATATCGTCATCGTCGGCCTGTTCTCGCCCAACGGATTCCCGACCATCAAGCCCGGCGCGCGGGTCAAGCTCGTGTTCGACAACGAACCCGGCCGGATACATGAAGCGACGATTACAGTGATCCCGCACGGCGTGGGCGAAAGCCAGATTGCCGTCTCGGGGATGCTGGCGCGCGTCAGCACTATCCATGGCGCCAAAACCTATCCGGCGGTCAATTCCATCCCCAAGGACCTCGACCGAAGCCAGCTCAGGCTCGGCATGCCCGGCACCGCGACGGTATTTGCAGAAAACGCCGGCGTCATTGGCTTGATCATGTCGATTCTCGTCTGGATCAGCTCGTACACGGCTTACTTGTAAGGGCGCCGACGGTGCGTCGATTTGCGAGTTGAAACATGCAGGGACGAGAGCGCTATCAGGGTATTGTGGTCCGGTTCGACGAGCTGATCCGCACCAATCTTGGCAAGCTCAACCACGTGTCTGATGTTTCCGGAGCGATGGGAGTGACCCAACGGACGCTCGTGCGCGCCATCCGAACTGTTCATGGCACAACGCCGTCATATCGTCTGCGGATGCTGCGCCTGACCGAGGCGCGTGATGCACTCATGTTGGTGAAGGCACGAACAGAAACCGTCACGGACGTGGCGATGCGCCTCGGCTTCGTTCAATTGGGCCGGTTCGCTGCTGATTATCGCGGTGCCTTCGGCGAAAGCCCCTCTGACACGTTGCGCCGTGCGGTCGGGGGGATTCCAGCTGCAGAAGCCGAGGCCGCAAACAGCGGTCCTCCGGCCGGCGAGCGCACGAATTGCACGGGTTGAGCTGCACCGATCCGCGCCGCCGAATCGCAGGACTACCGCTGATCGTGTTGAAGAGTGGTATTTCGATCACATCCGGGGAGATACGGCAGGCTGATTTGCGCTTTGTCTAAAAGCGGATAGAGGAGCTCCGAAGGCGTAGCCTAGAATGGCGTAGGCATGGGCATTGCAATCGCCATCAACGGTGCCGTCAGGGATTCCGGGTGCGATTGCGTTCAAGGGGGATCGAGCATGATGCGCGCTGGATCGGCAGAAGTTCGGCTGGACCGACGCGCGGAGCGCTCCGCGTCGCGGCTCGCGGCCGTCCTACTGGCGGGGGGTATCGCATTGCTCTCGCAGCCCGCGAGCGCGGATGAAGGCGGCGTCAGTTTCTGGATACCCGGTTTCTTCGGCAGCCTCGCGGCAACACCCCAGGTTCCGGGCTTCACGGTTGCCAGCATGTACTACCATACGTCCGTGAGCGCCGGCGGCGACGTTGCCTTCGCGCGCCAAGTGCCGGTCGGCCGCATCAATGTGCCTTTCACGGGCAACGTAAACGCCAATCTGCAGGCGGACGCTGATCTCGGTATTCTGATTCCACAATACGTTTTTGCAACGCCGGTGCTCGGTGGCCAGGCTGCCGTCGCCCTCGTGGTGCCGTTCGGCCGCAACAAGGTTGGGGTGGACGCCACGCTGACCGGTGCACTCGGGCCGATCGGCTTCACGACCGGAGGCAGTCGCACCGACAGCGTCACTGGACTCGGCGACCTGATCCCGCAGTTCAGTATGCGCTGGAATCAGGGGGTGCACAACTTCATGACCTACGTCACCGGTGACATCCCGGTCGGGGCCTACAACTCGCAACGACTGGCCAATCTCGGCATCGGCCACGGCGCGATCGACGGCGGCGGCGGTTACACCTATTTCAATCCAATGACCGGCCACGAGTTTTCGGCTGTGCTCGGCTTCACCTACAATTTCGAGAACACGGCGACCCAGTATCAGAACGGCGTCGACATGCATCTGGATTGGGGCGCCTCGCAGTTCCTCACCAAACAGTTCCAACTTGGCTTGGTGGGTTATGCCTACAAGCAGCTTTCCTGCGACAGCGGGGCGGGAGATCGCGTCGGTTGCTTCGAGTCGCGCGTGTTCGGCATCGGCCCGCAGCTCGGCTACGTTATTCCGATGGGAGAGTGGCAGGGCTATTTGAACTTGAAGGCCTACAAGGAATTCGGCGCCGAACACCGGCCGGAGGGCTGGAACGCATGGCTGACGTTTGTGATTTCGCCGGCCGTACCGCATACCGCAGCGCCGCCGCCGGGCCGACGAACGATCGCAAAATAGCGCGTTCGCGGAGTTTGGGAGTCATGACCCGTGGGCGAAGCTGGGAAATAGGGTAAATCGCGCGACGGGTGAGATTCATTGGGACAGTCTCCGGTACATTTTCGGAAATCAGTGCGGGTAAATGGCCAGAACGGGATCCCGGTGTATTCAAAGCGGGACCAAAGGCCCCGCGCGCGAATGCCGGAAACTGGAAATACGCGCGCTTCATAGGGGGCCTATGCAAAAACAGGCAGGCCAACGGCGTCTGGAGCTTTAAAGAATGATTGAATATTGGTTGCCGCCAGCGGCGAGCGCGGCTCCGTCAAATTTGCGAAGATTTGTGCCCATTTCGTCGCCGTTCTCGGCGTCGGCGCCACGATCCGATGTCTCGTTGGCAGAACAAGGTTTCCCGCGGCATCCAGGGAAGCTTCATCTCGAGGCGCGTCCGAATTTGCATATGCAGACAGTCACTCCGATGGGTATAGATGCCCGATCGCATCCGCCCCGATCGGGCATCTCCTGGTGGCGAGGAGGACAATTCCCGCAGAAAGCGATCGTCATGACCGTGAGTCGTTTCGGGAAGCTGGTTTCGTCGAGCGACCAGGCGGGCCTGATCGTCTCGCTGGGCGTCTCCGGCCTTACGCTGGCGCTCGCGCGGTGACGTCATGACCGGCCTCGCCATCGCACAGTGGCCGCAGTGGCTCAGGAGTTTGATAGTTGGGCTCGTTACGGTCGCAGTGATCTGCGTCGGCTGGCTCGCCTATCGGTACTTCGCGAAGCCGGTGTTCCTCACTGTTGCCGCCGGTTCGGCCGACGGCGAGACGCTGGCCCTGATTTCGGCGATTTCGGCGCGCCTGACGGCTTCGAAGTCGCATGTCCGGTTGAAAATCAGCGATAGCGGCAGCTCGGCGAAGGCGGCCGAGTTGTTGGCTGCGGGCAAGGCCGACCTTGCCGTCGTCCGCGGTGATACAGGCGGGCTCGCCGATGCCAGAAGCGTTCTACTGCTGACCCACGGCGTGGTCCTGATTGTGGCGCCCTCGGCAGTCAACGCCGATGGCCTAGGCGACCTGCGGGACACCACGATTGGCGTGATTGGCGGGCCGATCAACCATCCTGTCGTTGGAGCCCTCAAACAGGTCTATCAGTTCGACCGCGCCAAGGTGAGATTCCAGGATGTTGCCATTGCCGACGGATCTGCCGCGCTTTCTTCCGGGAGGGTCCAGGCGCTTCTCGCCGTTGCTCCGCTGACCGAGAAATATCTGTCGAAGATCCGGGAGTTCTTCCAGAAGCCCGGAGTAAAGGGGAGTTCATCCAAGCTGATCGAAATCGAGTTCGCCGGCGCGGTGGCAAACGTCGCGCAATATTATGAAAGCTACGACATTCCAAAGGGCACTTTGCGAGGCGCGCCGCCGATCCCTTCGGACGATTTGACGTCGCTGCGCACGTCATTCTTTCTTGTCGCCAACAAGTCCGTCGATGCCGACGCCATCACCGACTTGACGCAATCGCTGGTCGACGTTAGGAGGGATCTGTTGTCGCAATATCCGATACTCGCCCAGGCCGCAGCGCCGAGCACCGACGCGGATGCCCTTATTCCGATCCATCCGGGCGCGGCGACCTATTACAACGGAGACCAGCAGAGCTTTCTCGACAAGTACGACGACAAGCTCTACTACGCATCGCTGCTGCTGGGATCGCTGATCTCGATCATCGTTGCCGCGTGGCGTTTCGCTCGATCCGGGACAGGCCCCCAAAGCATGCTCGAGCCGCTCTACGAGATGGGCAACGAGATCAAGAATGCCAGGAGCGAATCCGAGCTGGAGGACATCGAAAAGCGGATTGACGGTATCCTCAAGAGCGAGATTGCGAGGAACGCGCGTGCAGACGCCGAGAGCGCGGAGATGGCCGCGCTTGGTCTCGCTGCTCACCGGCTACAGTATCTGATGAGCCACCGCCGAACGCGGATTCGCTCGGCGCCGACCGCCGAAGATTAGAGCGGCTCCCAGGGCTTACTTCACAACGCGATGCCGTGTTGGCGCGACGGTGCTGGAAGGTGCCATCGGCGAGATCGAGAACGTCAGCCAGCTATTCCATCCCGTAGGCCGGTTGACTGCGTCGAACCGATGTCATTCATTGTCGAGAGCGAGATTGTGGTTTGCATGTTCTCGCAAAACGGCCTTCAGACCGTCAAGGAAGGCGCAACGGTCGACATTGTGTTCGACAACGTCCCGGGCCGGATCTATCACAGAAAAATCAGCAGAATTTCCACAGGCATCGGCCAAGGCAGATCGCCGCTGGCAGACGGGCCTTTGTATCCGGTCGTTCGAACCGGCAGCAAAACAGCGAGTAGCGCGACAACGGCTGATGCAGCTACGCGCGTTTTCCCATCGGCCCCACGTTTCCATCCCTCCGCGGCGAGAAACGCCCGGCAGGGTAAGCCGCTGGGCTTTTTGTCTTACCGACCTAACTTTCGACGATGCATCAGGAGCAGCTGACGAAACAGCTTCTTGTGCATTTGCGCCGGCGCGCCGTCGCGTGCGCTCTCGGAGGCCGTATCGGCACTCCGCCAGCGCTTGCGTTGCGCGTGACGCTGTGAACGGTGCGCATCGCTTCTGGTTTATCGCCGATGTGGTGAGTCGGTCGTCTTTGGTGGCATGGCATTTGCGAGCTCACTTTTCGAACTCTTTCCGAGGCGACGGATCGCGAAGAAGCGGCGGCTTTTGGCGGACTATCGAGAGGCGACTTCCGAGTTAGGCTGCCCTCCACAAAGAAGACTGAGCGCCCGAAATAGCGGGTTTCGCGGTGTTTAAGCCGATAGCCGGCGTGGCAACAAACAGCGTTTGGCGAGAGCGCAGACGGCGGGCCGCAGGTCACGCCAATATTCTGATGCTTGACTATGGTAATCCTGCCAAAAGATCGCGTGCGGGAGTACAAACCCTGCTCAGGCTAGGCTGCCCGCCAAAATTCTTCTCGATCGAGACCGGTTGATGTCTCGAAATCCTGGGTTGCTCGTCGACTTGCTGCGCGTCCCAGCCAATTCCGCAGGGCGCGATTATTGGTAAGCGAAGCTCCCAGAGCGGTGAACACTGCGCGACTGATCGTCTGTTGTTGGCTGCGCAGGTGATCTTCAAGAAGCTTGTGTCGAGTGACGTAGCCAGCATTAACGCCGGGGATCGAATGGTTCATCAAGAGCTTTGCGTCGAACTCGGAAACACCCGCAGCCGTCGCGATGGTTCGGAATGTTTGACGTAGATCGTTCCCCCACTTCGAAAGTGTGTCTCGATCCTCCTTTGTTTCTGCTATGTGCCCTGACTCGCTTTCGGCGGGGAACACCCATTCTTTGGCTCGGGTCGGATACATCTTCATGCCAAAGCGAATTGCACGAACGAGGCACCGGATCATCTCCCGCGACAGCGGAATATCGAAAGCACGTTTCCTGCCGCCTTTCGGCTTCGAAATGTGCAGCGTTCGTCGCCGAAAATCGATGTGAGCCGGCTTAGCCTCCTGCAACGCGCTTGGTCTCGACCCGGAAAGAAGTGTGAACAAATGGAATTCCCGGCGGACTGGATTGTCGAGGACAGCCAACTCCGCGAACCATCCCTTCAAATCGCTGTTTCCCATTCCGGTGTCGCGGCGCTCCTCCTGGTTCCAGTCGACAGCGTCTGCGGGATTGTCGGGAGGCAGCGACCTATTGGTCTTGCGGGCATGGTTGTAGATTGCGCGCAGGGTTCGCATGCTGCCATTTGCCATGTACGGGCCACTCGTCTTGGTGGTCTCGTCGTGCTTCTTCGCCACCCGCGCCGGATCCATTCCGAGCTCCCGCAATGGAGTATCTAGCCATTCCATGAAGACCCGTTCGACGTGGTCGCGATAGCTACTTATCGTCTTTTCACTGCGACCTTTCCTAATGAGGTGGGCTTCCAGATATCGCTGCCAGGCTTCCCGAAGCGTTATCTCGACCGCAGGCATACTATTCGGGACCGCTTCACTGGCTGCGGCTGGCTGAACCTCTTCTTTCGCCGCTCTTGGGTGCTTCCCCTTACTGATCTGGGCCAGGTATTCCTTCGCTGTGGCGCGCGCAGTTCGGGTCGACATCTCCGAAGTATCCCCGATAGACACCCTGACGGATGAGGCGCGCTTTCCATTTTGCCGGAGATCGCCCTGGACCGTAAATGTCCGTTTTCGCTTTCCGACGACGACAAAGAAGCCCTTGAGTTCAGTGTCGCGCGCCAAATACCGGCCATCTTTTGGAGTAGGCAATTGGGCAATCGTCTTGTCGGTCAGGAGGATGCGAATGTCGGCCATGTGAGTGTCCTGAGGCACTAAAACGGTTTTCAAACGGTGATGATGAATTGAGGTGTTTGAAGGTTTGAGTGCGAAGGACTGCGAAGTTACGCGAGAAAGGCCTACGAACAAAAGGGGATACAAGAAATCGTCGTAGTGCGGCGCACGTTTAGAAACAGCAGCGAAGCGATCGTCTTGAACTCTTAATCAGCGGGTCCCAGGTTCGAGCCCTGGTGCGCCCACCAAACAAAAGGTCTTCTTCTTCAATAAATTACGACCAGGGTTGCCGAGAACAAAACGGGTCTCGTGCAACGATTTTTGTGGTCGAACGTCGCACGCCATTGCTGGGCGGCTTTTCCTTTGTTTCCGTATCTTCACCCTATTCGATACAGCGCGCAGATCCGATGGTACAGGTCGATTACGTGCTCGTCGTAGAATAGGATATTAGGGCGAGCAAAACGGACATCTGTTTTGCCCGTCGCCGCAGGGTATCGCTTGCTGCAGAACCCAAACCGGATTGTTCGGGGGGCAGGGGTTCGATTCGCTCCCCGCTACGGCGCCGCACGATTTCCCACGCTACGATCTTCCCCGCGTTGCCATTTCCGCATCCACTCTCTGCCGTGATCACGCCGAAAGGTATCCGGTCGTGTCCGCCATCGGAAACGGTCACCGACTTGCTGGATCATCCGGTTGGTCGGCTCGCACAAAAGGCAGCGAGATAACCGAAACTCCCGCTCACGTTTGTTCCTGCAACAACGCCAACGTCGACTTGTAACATCCCCTCCCGGGGGATAGGGTAAGGCTTATGGCAAACGACCATGTTCATGAAACCCACCCCGAAATCGTCAAGCGGTTGCGGCGCGCTGAAGGACATCTGCACCGGGTGATCGAGATGTTCGGCGAGGGGCGATCCTGCCTCGATCTCGCCCAGCAGCTTCATGCTGTCGAAAAGGCTATCGGCGAGGCCAAGCGGACACTGATCCACGACCACGTCGACCATTGTCTGGACGCCGCAGCGAACGGATCTGCGAAGTCGACCAAGAGTGTGATGGCCGAGTTCAAGGCCATCTCGAAATATCTTTAGTGCGCGCGGCTGGGCTCGCCTCCTATCAGAGAACCTTGATGGCAAGTCGCTCCCTCATTGTAGCCATCGCCTTTCTGACAGGCGGCGCGGCCGTGGCGCTGACTCCGGGTGTGTCGACCATGCTGCAGCGCGCTGTCGGCATTCTGCCGAGCAAGACGTTGGCGCAAGGCAACAGCAAGCCCGGACAGAGCGAGCCAAAGTCGTTCGTCATTGCAATGGACGACGAACGGATCAAGCTCGCGCGTATCGAGCAGGCAACCGTGGGGCCAGGAACGATCGCAAAGCGCCTGACCGTACCCGGCACGATCATTCCGGATGCAGACCGGGTGGCGCATGTCTCGGTGAAACTGTCGGGCACCGTTGCGGAGCTGCGCAAGAAAATTGGCGACGATGTCGAGAAGGGTGAGGTTCTGGCCGTTCTTGAAAGCCGCGAGGTTGCCGACGCCAAGAGCGAATATCTTGCGGCCCGCTTGGCCAACGAATTGCAACAGGATCTTGCCGCGCGCGACAAGTCGCTGTGGGAAGGGCGCGCCGTTCCGGAGCTGCAATACATCAAATCGCGCAACGCCGCGGCGCAAACCGAAATGCGCCTCAACATCGCCCGTCAAAAATTGCTGGCGCTGGGCGTCGAAGCAAACGAAATCGCTGGTCTGCCGCAGTCGCCGGACGCGCTGTTGCGCAGCCAAAACGTCCGCGCGCCGATCTCAGGACGGCTCGCCGAGCGCAAGGTCGAACTCGGAACCGCGGTTGGCCGCGACAATCTCGAAACGGAGCTGTTCGTCATCGTCGATCTCAGCCGCGTGTGGGTCGAACTGTCGGTCTCCTCGAGCGACCTGCCGCTGGTCAGGGAAGGCCAATCGGTGCGCGTCTCCGCGCGGGGACTGTCCGAAATTGCGATGGGAAGGATCGTGTTCGTCAGTCCTTTGCTCGACAAGGAGACCAGAACCGCCCGCGTCGTGGCTGCGCTCGACAACACTGGCGGGCATTGGCGTCCGGGATCGTTCGTCACGGCTGCGATCGCGCTCAGCGAACGATCGGTCAATGCCGTCGTCCCGTCCAGCGCAATCCAGAATGTGGATGGCGCAAAGGCGGTGTTCGTGCGCAACAAGGAGGGATTCGAGAAACGCAACGTGGTGCCCGGCGAGCAGGATGGCCAGGCGATCGAAATCGTCTCCGGTGTTGCCGCCGGCGAAACCATTGCCGTTTCGAACACGTTCTCGCTCAAGGCCGAGCTCGCAAAACCTCGCGACGAGGATTAGGCGATGATCGCGTGGATCGTCGATTTCTCCGTTCGGCGGCGCTGGCTCGTTGTGCTGGTGACGCTCGCGGCCGCCGCCTCCGGTTTCTGGTCGCTGACCCGGTTGCCGATCGACGCCGTTCCCGACGTGACCAACGTTCAGGTCCAGATCAATGCGGTCGCGCCGGCCCTGACACCGGTCGAGATCGAGAAGCAGGTCACCGTGGCCCTGGAGACGGCTCTTGCCGGGACACCCGGGCTCGACTCCACGCGATCCTTCTCGCGCAATGGCTTTGCGCAGATCACCGCGGTATTCGCGGATCGCACCGACATCTATTTCGCCCGCCAGCAGGTTGCCGAACGTATCAACGAGGCTAAGGCCAACCTGCCGCCCCATGTGGATGTGAAGATGGGACCGATCTCCACGGGCCTTGGCGAGATCTATTGGTGGGCGGTTGAATATGAAAAAGCCGGCGCAACCGCACCTGTGCAGGACGGCAAGCCGGGTTGGCAGACCGACGGCAGCTATCTCACGCCCGAGGGCGAACGGCTGACGGATGATTTTCGTCGGACGGTTTATCTCAGGACGGTGCAGGACTGGATTATCCGTCCGCAGATGCGGACTGTTCCTGGCGTCGCAGGGGCGGACGCGATCGGTGGGTACGTAAAGCAGTTCCAGGTGCAGCCCGATCCAGGCCGGCTTGCAGCCTATGGCCTGTCGTTCGCCCAGGTGATCGCCGCCATCGAAGCCAACAATGTCAGCCGCGGCGCCAATTTCATCGAGCAGAATGGCGAAGGCGTTGTGGTCCGCGCCAGTGGGCGGGTGGAGGATATCGACGATATCGGCAAGATCGTCGTGACGACGCGGGGCGGCGTGCCGGTTCGCCTGTCAGATATCGCCGACGTCGCGATCGGGAAGGAACTCCGCACGGGCAGCGCCAGCGTCGACGGCCGCGAGGTGGTGCTCGGCACTGCGCTGATGCTGGTCGGCGGCAACAGCCGCACGGTGGCCGCCGCTGCCGACCGCAAGATCAAGGAAATCAGCCGGGCGCTGCCGCCGGGCATCCAGGCGCGAACGGTGCTGAACCGCACGCAGCTCGTCGACGCGACGATCACGACGGTTGCGACCAATCTGGCCGAAGGCGCGCTGCTCGTGATCGCGGTGCTGTTCTTGATGCTCGGCAATTTCCGCGCGGCGCTGATCACGGCTTGCGTCATTCCCCTCGCAATGCTCTTGACCGCGACCGGCATGCTGCAGGGGCGGCTCAGCGCCAATCTCATGAGCCTCGGCGCGCTCGATTTCGGGCTGATCGTCGACGGCGCCGTGATCATCACAGAGAACAGCCTGCGCCATCTGGCGGAACGGCAGCGCGAACTCGGACGAAGCCTGTCGCTGCATGAGCGCCTCGAAACCGTAACCGCATCGGCCACCGAAATGATCCGGCCGACGGTTTACGGCCAGCTCATCATCATCCTGGTTTACGTTCCGCTGCTCACGTTCACCGGCGTCGAAGGCAAGACGTTCGAGCCGATGGCGCTCACCGTCATGATAGCGCTCGCCGCCGCGTTCGTCCTGTCGCTGACCTTCGTGCCGGCGACGGTTGCGATCGCAATGTCAAAGCCGGTACGCGAACAGGAAAATGCCATCATCCGCAGCCTGAAGTCCGTCTATGCGCCGCTGCTCTCCCGCGCCACTGCCTCACCACTGCCGGTGATGGGCATCGCTGTGCTCCTGATCATCGGCGCAGCAGCGCTGTTCACAAGGCTCGGGCAGGAATTCACGCCGACGCTGGATGAAAAGAACATTGTGATGGAGGTCAAGCGCATTCCCAGCACCTCGCTGGCGCAGGCGCAGGCGATGCAGCTCCTGATCGAGCAATCCGTTAGCAAGTTTCCGCAGGTCGCCTTCGTGTTTTCGCGAACCGGCACGCCCGACCTTGCCGCGGACCCGATGCCGCCAAGCTCCTCCGACACCTACATCATCGTCAAGCCGCAGAGCGAGTGGCCGGACCCGTCGATGTCCAAGGACGATCTCATCAAGGAGATCGAAGTCGAGGCGAGCAAACTACCCGGCAACAAGCTCGGCTTCTCGCAACCGATCGAGATGCGCTTCAACGAGCTGATCGCCGGCGTGCGAGAGGATCTGGCGGTCAAGGTCTTTGGTGAGGATTTTGCCGAGATGCAACGCACGGCGGAGGACATCGCTAACGTACTGCGCCGCATCGAGGGTGCGCAAAACGTGAAGGTCGAGGAGACGACCGGCCTGCCGTTCCTCGAAATCAAAATTGACAAGACAGAGATCGCGCGCCGCGGGCTCAACCTCGTCACCATTCAAGACCTGATCGAAACGGCGATAGGTGGGCGCGTCGCCGGCCTCGTGTTCGAGGGAGACCGCCGCTTCCAGATCGTGGTCCGCCTGAACGATGTTTTGCGCTCCGACGTCTCCGCGCTTGAGAACCTGCCGGTGCCGCTGCCGCATGCCAATCCCGACGCGCCTGCCGCGTCCATTCCGCTGCGCACGCTTGCCGCGTTCGAGCAGACGGATGGCGCCAATCAGATCAGCCGGGAGAACGGCAAGCGGCGGGTGGTCGCGACTGCCGAGGTGCGCGGGCGGGATATCGGGTCCGTTGTTGCCGAGGCGCAGGCCAAGGTCGCCGAGCAGGTGAAGCTCGCTCCCGGCAGCTATCTGACCTGGGGCGGCCAGTTCGAGAATTTCTCCGTCGCCCGCCAGCGGCTGCTATTCGTCGTGCCGGGCTGTTTTGCCCTGATCTTCCTGCTCCTGCTCGGGGCACTGGGATCGGCGCGGGATGCGCTGCTCGTCTTCAGTGCCGTCCCTCTGGCTTTGACCGGGAGCATTATCACGCTCTGGTTGCGCGGCATGCCATTCTCGATCTCGGCCGCTGTCGGCTTCATTGCGCTGTCCGGCGTGGCCGTGCTGAACGGGCTCGTGATGCTGAGCCAGATCCGCAAGCTGATCGACGATGGCCTGGACACGCATGATGCAATCAAAGAGGGGGCGCTGACCCGCTTCAGGCCGGTGGTCATGACAGCGCTGGTCGCCTCGCTTGGATTTGTACCGATGGCGCTGGCGACCGGCACCGGCGCGGAAGTTCAGCGACCGCTCGCCACCGTCGTCATCGGAGGGCTGCTTACGGCGACGGTGCTGACGCTGCTCGTTCTGCCGGCGCTCTACGCCTATTTCGCGCCGCGGCGGTCGCAGCCGGAAAGCGAACAATACTTCGTCTCGAAACGCGCCGCGGAATAGATTTGAATCTGGCATGCTGCCAGTTCTCGCCAACCGCACCTATCGCCACCTGTTCGCCGCCCAGGTCATCGCGCTGGTCGGCACCCGCCTGATGACCGTCGCGCTCGGCTTGCTGGCGTTCAAGATCGCCGGCGACAAGGCGGGCGCGTGCTGGGCACGGCGCTTGCGATCAAGATGGTCGCCTATGTCAGCATTGCATCGGTCGCGGGAAGCCAGGTCGGCTACGTGCCGCGCCGGCCCTGACGTACGCCTACAATTTCTCGTCAATTGGATTTCGAGAACCGTAAAAGTAAATTTAGTTGAGAAGATCACGCTGAATTGCAATGTTTGATCTTCAAGTCGGGGCCTGCAGACCCCCGGCGTTCCAAGACGGCTCTCCGTCCAAGCTCTGCTCACTGCTCGAAGTCGTGTGACCTCGTGCGCTGGGCGTTTGGACCAAAACATGAGCTGCATTTCTTCAAAATGTCCCAGTAGCAGCTGCCGTCCCGGCGCGTTGGGTCGCTCGGACGCGGCAGATCCGGCTGAGGCGGCACGATGAACTTGGTGTCATTGGCGTTGCGACGCCCGATTTCGCTTTTGACGATGATCGTAGCCGTCGCCTTGATCGGTGTTCTGGCGCTTGATCGCATGTCTCGCGACATTTTTCCCGATCTCGGCGTGCCCGTCCTGTATGTGGCTCAGCCATACGGGGGGATGGATCCGGCACAGATGGAAGGGTTCATCGTCAACTACTATGAGTACCACTTCCTCTACATCACCGGCATCGAGCATGTCGAAAGCAGATCGATCCAAGGCGTAGGGCTGATCAAGCTCGAATTTCATCCCGGCACCGACATGGCGCAGGCCACGGCGGAGACGGTGGGCTACGTCGACCGCGCCCGTGCTTTCATGCCCGCCGGAACCGTGCCGCCTTTCGTGATGCGGTTCGATGCTGGAAGTGTTCCTGTTGGCGATCTCGTCTTCACCAGCAAGACGAAAACAGTCGCCGAACTTCAGGATGCGGCGCTCTTCAAGGTACGCCCGCCATCACCGGTTCAAGGTCGTGAAAGCTGTGCGCCACGTCCTTGTGGGTCAGGATCAGGCGAACAATGTTGACAAAGGTACTTCGCGGGAAGCCGTAGACGATCGGGTCTGCCATCTGTTTCTCCCTTGGTGAAATCGCTTACCGCCAGAACGGTTTGGCTGCTTCCTCCAGGGCCTTGTGTGTACCGAAAACCTAATCCGAGTTGATGACCTGATGGAATCACCTAAGCTGGCGGAATGATTGGGCTGCTCTGTTTCGTTCTGGCCGTCCTGGCCTCGCCCTTCAAGTCGAAGTTGCGGCTTGAAGCCGAGAACGCGGTGCTTCGACATCAGTTGATTGTCTTGAGGCGCAGGCCTCGTGGTCGCGTCCGGCTCACGAACCATGATCGCTGGTTCTTGATCCAGCTGTATCGCTGGTTTCCATCAATCCTGAAGGTTCTCACAATCATCCGGCCCGAGACGCTCGTGCGTTGGCACAGGGCCGGCTTTCGCTGCTACTGGCGTTGGAAGTCGCGCCCACAGGGAGGGCGACCGCAGATCGACACGGAACTGCGCGCCTTGATCCGGCGGATGAGCGTCGAAAATCCGCTTTGGGGCGCGCCGCGCATCCACGGCGAACTGCTCAAGCTCGGGTTTGAAGTCGCGCAGTCGAGCGTCGCCAAGTACATGGTCAAACGACGGGGGCCACCCAGCCAGGGATGGCGAACCTTCTTGCGCAACCACGCGCCGGACATTGCCGCCATGGATCTGTTCGTTGTTCCAACTATCGGTTTCGACCTGATCTATGCGTTCGTCATCGTCCGGCTCGACCGTAGAGATATCGTCTGGACCAACGTCACAGCAAATCCGACCGCAGAATGGGTTGCGCATCAGATAACGGAGGCATTTCCCTGGGACGGGGCTCCCGGTTACATGATCCGGGACCGTGATCGCATCTACGGTGCGGTCGTCACACGCCGACTGCGTGCCATGGGCATCCGGGACAAGCCTATTGCACCGGCCTCACCCTGGCAGAATGGCTTTGCCGAACGGCTGATCCGGTCGATCCGGCGTGAATGTGTGGACCACATCATTGTCCTGGGCGAGGCACATCTGCGCCGGATTCTGAAATCTTACGCTCGCTACTATAATGAGACGCGGACGCACTTGGCCTTGGATAAGGATGCGCCGGTTTCTCGCCCGGTTCAGCGAACCGGTGTGGTCAGGTCACTTGCCGTCCTAGGCGGACTTCATCACCACTACGCCCGAGCTTAAGTTTTCGGTACACACAGGCAAGCGAGCCTGAGCACGTCCGATCATCGGAGTAGACCGGAAGTGAACGGCGGCGTCCCAGAGCGACGCTTTTGACCCACAACGGACTTGGAGGCCGAGGCAAAAACCTCTGCTGGCGAGGCTGACGGGAAGCTATTTCAACCACAGCTTGAGGGGAACGGCCTGTCGATCGGGGCAGTCCATCGTGCCTGTATAAGAGTCTGACAACCGTCCGCTGTAGGTGCATTCGACGCCGGCAACCGAGAATGTCGCATTCAATTGGGATGATGAGGCCGATACCTGAAAACGCATTTCACCCGTCTTCTCCTCGGGGCCATCCTGAGTGCACAGACCAATATGCCTCATCATCAATGGCCCGAAGTATTCCTTTTTTTGGCCGGACATCTGTTCCGTCACGGTGGCGGTCAACTCCCACTCGCCAAGATACCCGGAATACCCGATGACCTGAAGCGACTGGGCGCCGGCCGGGGTCGCAAGGATACCCAGCGCAATCGGCAGGAAGAATGCTCTCACGACTTGCTCCCGTGCTCTCGCCGCGCGCGCCTCAGTGCTTCTGCAGGAACGCGCGCGCGTCTGCAACCTCGGTCCGGGTCTTGTCGGCGCCATCGGCGATCGCGACGACCTTGCCGTAATATTCCCGGGCCTTGGTGGCATCGTCGGACTTTTCGGCGGCCATTGCTGCGCCCGCATAGGCGCCGAGCCGGTTTGGTTCCTTCTTTAGCGTCGCTTCAAAGGCGGTGAGCGCCTCCTTGGCATTGCCGTTCTCAAGCAGCATGACGCCATAGAGTTCGCGGGCCGGCTTGGGCACGCCTGGCGTCACCGGATGCTTCTCGGTCTTGTCCTCGGCATCGGCGGCTGCACTCATGGCGCTTAGTGCGTCATCGCGCTTGCCTTCGGCATAGAGCAGCCAGGCGGCTGCGACTTGCTGCTGAATATCGACTTGCTCCGACCAATAGGCGTCCTTGGCGTCTCGCAGCTTATCCCGCAGCTCAGCGAGCTTGGCGATGTCGGCCTTGGCGGCTTCCGGATTGCCGGAGCGGGCTGCGCCGAGGGCACGAGCAAAATAAGTTATCGCCTGCACTTGGGCCAGCGGGCTGGGGCGAACCTGAAGCTCCGCGGCAGCCTTCCAGTCGCCGCGTTCCACGGCGTAGCGGGCCGGCGAAACAGCCAGTGCATACGGCCCGGGCAAGAACGTCTCGGTGAAGCCGGTGATCGTCATCATCTCGTCGATCACGGCCTTGGCTTTCTCGTCCTGTCCGAGTTGCAGATCGGCATAAACGAGGTAGTCCATTGCATGCAACCGGTCGTGGAGATCCTTGGATTCCTTTGCGACACGCGCTGCTTCGACGTTCGACGCGATCGATTCAGTCCAATAGCCGACTCGCGTGAAAATGTGCGACGGCATGTGCTGGGCATGCGCTGCTGCTGGAGCGATCTTGGCGTAGCGCCGCGCGGCATCGAGGCCTTTCTCGGCAAGCGGCGGATAGTCGTAGAGGTGGATGAGGTAATGTGACACGCCGGGATGCTGCGGCTGGCGTATTGCGATCGGCTCCAGGATGGCAGCGCCCTTGAGCTGGCTGGCGTAGGTCTTATCGGCCGGCGACGCCGAAGTATTCAGCGCGAGCGCATAGTGGATCTGCGCCTCATCGTCGTTTGGATAGCGCTGGGCCAGTTGTTCCATGGCCTTCGCATAGGCTTGTATGCGGGTGCGATGATCGACCTTCTCGTAGTCGGCGTACATGACCGCGAGCCCGTCTAGATAATCGAGCTCGCGTTGAGACTTGGCACCGACGCTCTTTCCCTTCGCGATCGCGGCAGCGCCTTCGGCGAGGTTCTTTGCGGGTGTCGCGACGTGCGGATTCAACAGCAAACTTAGGGCGATGCCCCAGTAGGCGATGCCGCACTCCGGATCGGCCTTCAGCACATCCCCAAACACCTGTTGCGACGCGCGATACCAGAACGAGTGCTGGTACAGCATCGCGTTGTCGAAGAGTTTCTGAGCCTCCGGTTTGCATGATGTTTCGAAATGCACAGTGCCAAGCTTATTGCCCTCCGATTGTCCCAGCGCCGGTTGTACGAACGAAAGTCCCGCCGCGGCCGCAGCAGCAATTGCGAATGGCGTTTTCATGATGATATAGCTCCGGGTCTGGATCGAATTTCCCCCGAGCGTTGCGCAGCTTAGACCCGATTTCTTGAGACCGCCTATGCATTTCCCCTTCTTTCTTGAGACAGGCTATGCATTTTCCCTTCGGCATTGACCGTTACAGGTCTTGTTACATCCCGTTCCAGTAGTCGCGGCTTTTCGGCGCGATCGAAAGAGATGGCGACTACGGCAGCAGCGCTGTCTTGAAGTCGCCTCGCGATCAGCCATGTTAGCTTAGTCGATGAGACGCGTAGGACTTATCGACATCATGGTAGGCAACGCGACGCGCCTCGGCGCATCGCAACGTTCCACCACGGGACGCTGCGCGTCGCACCACATCGCTACGCAACGCGCGAGCCGCCGGGGAATCCCGGCGGCTCGCGCGCGTTTAGCGCGGACGGTTCGCATGACATCGCGGCAAAGGGCCTCCGAGCCATGACGAGGAACAATGCCGATGACAAAATGCAGCTCGTGATGACGGATAAACGATTCAAGCAAGGCGCGCTCGAGCTAGGGACGGCGATGGCGTTTGAGGGCGACGCCGTACAGAGGGCTGCCAACGAGAGTGAATTCGCTCTGCGCAAGGATGACGATAATGCCGAAGGCGCGAGTTCTAGACGCGATCATCCAATACGCATGCAATGACCTCGTATGACCGCTCCTGGCCCATCAGCGAATTGGCGGCGCGCCTCATTGAGGTCCGTTCAATGGGGCATAGCGGACTGAATCTGCTCACGTTGAGTTCTTCGCATTTTGACCCGAAGCGGTCGTCACGCGGCTGCGCGGCGCGCTGCTCGAAGGTCAATGGTCCGCCCGAGTGGCGCTGGCGAACGTCCCCACGCCCGTCAGCGCGGTAAATGGTTGCCAGCCCTGAAGGCTGCGAAGTACGGTGGCGGAACAGGCTCATCTAGAAATGAAGCGGGACGGGAGAAAACGCATCATGAATTTAAGCACTGCTCTTTGCGCCACGTGCCTGTTTGGCCTCGTCGGCAGCAGCTCGGCGATGGCCGGAACCAACGACATCCTGATCGGCCTTGACAGCAAGATCACCTATGGTCCCGAAGGCCAGACGAATGGTGCCCCGGGTAGCGATGCCGTGCTGGTTGTGGACATTTCCAACCCCGCCAAACCCAAGGTTCGCGCAAGCCTGCCGCTGGCGAACTCTCTGCTGGGCCCGCCCACGAACCTGCAGATCACACCAAACGGCAAGCTGGGCCTGGTCGCCAATTCCGTGGTTCACGTCCAGGAGGGGAGCTCCTGGAAAACGGTCCCGGATGACAAACTGTACGTGATTGACCTCACTGCGGATCCGCCGAAGTTGATCGACACGGTTGCCGTCGGGCGGCAGCCATCCGGTCTCTCGATCTCCAAGAAAGGCGACCTCGCGTTGATCGCCAACCGAGACGGCAAGAGTGTCTCTGTTGTCTCGATACAGGGTTCAACAGTCAAGGCCGTCGGCGAGGTACCGGTGGAGCAGCAGGCTGCGGCCGTTGTCATCGCACCCGACGGCAAGCGCGCCTTTGTCTGCCTGAACCTCGTGCACAAAATCGGCGTGTTGGCGATCGATGGACAAAGCGTGACCTACGACAAGTCGATGGACATTCCATCGGCATTCAATCCCTACAACATCGACATCACGCCAGACGGCAAATACGTCATCGCATCGAACACCGGCGCACAGAAGAACAACGCCGATGCCGCGGTGATTATCGAAGCGACTGGTCCACATCCCCACGTGGTCGACGTGATGACTCCCGGTACCGGACCGGAAGGCTTCGCTATCGCGCCCAATGGGAAGACCGCAGCCACCCCGCTGCTGCTTGGCAGCTCGGCCAAGGACAGCGACTGGTTCAAGACCAGAGCCGGCGAACTCGTTTTGATGTCGATCGGCACCGACGGTAAGCTGACGGTGACCGCGCGTGCGCCGCTCGGCGGCCTGCCGGAGGGTGTCGCTTACAGTCCGAACAGCGACTACCTGTATGTGGCCAACTATATCGACCAGGACCTGCAGGTGTTTGACCTCGCCGACGGCAAGCTGACCGAGGTAGGACCCAGGCTGAAGCTGCCAGGCCAGCCGGCGTCCATGCGCGCGCCAGCGCGGTAGCGTCTTGCGTCCCCTTTCCGCGGACTTGGTCCGCGGAAAGGGACTTCCGCCCTCACGCCTTCCGGTTCCAATGTACTCTTAAAGGAGCGCCGCGAGCGTGCTTTTGCGTGATTTTGACGACAGCAGCTCGCGGCAGCTTGAGATCAACACCTGATTGCCGACCTCGAAGGGCCCTCCTTCATCTCTCGTACAGTTGCGCACCGTCGTACTCAGACGGCGCTCGTGACACACGACCCTGAACGGACATGGGCCTAGCCAGACATCGGCACAAAATTATGCTATGTAGGCATTCAAGTTCCCCGAGCACGGGGTGATAGGTCAGGACGTACGCCTCATTTCGCGATGTGCCGGCATATTTCCTGGCAGCCCC
>NZ_JADPIU010000110.1:0-32480 GCF_023073075.1 Bradyrhizobium sp. 61
CATCGTCGAAGCCGTGCTGGCCGTCAACGAGAACCGCAAGCGCGCGATGGCGCGCAAGGTCAGCCAGGCGCTCGGCGGTAGCTTGCGCGGCAAGACCATCGCCGTGCTCGGCCTCACCTTCAAGCCCGACACCGACGACATGCGCGATGCGCCGTCGATTCCGCTCGTCACCGGCCTGATCGATATGGGCGCGACGGTCAAGGCTTTCGATCCCGTCGGCATGGAACAGGCCAAGGGCGAGCTGCCGAACATCACCTATTGCGAGGACGCCTATTCCTGCGCGCAAGGCGCCGATGCGCTCGTCATCGTCACCGAGTGGGTGCAGTTCCGCGCGCTCGATCTCGGCCGGCTGAAGGCGGCCATGACCCAGCCCGTCGTCGTCGATCTCCGCAACATCTACCCGCCCGAAGAGATGCAAGCCGCCGGCTTCACCTACGAGAGCATCGGCCGTCCGCCGGTGCAGGGCTGACGGTCCACTGCCGCAACGATTTCGTCATGGCCGGGCTTGTCCCGGCCATCCACGTCTGTTTCTAGTCGAAGACGTGGATGCCCGGCACAAGGCCGGGCATGATGAATGGATAGGCCTTGCCCCGCAGCTTCGACACGCCCCTCCCGATAGATGCCGTGCTCGACGACCTCTCGCGCACGCTGGAGGCGCACAACGCCGCTGTGCTGGTGGCGCCGCCCGGCGCCGGCAAGACCACGCGCGTACCGCTGGCGCTGCTGGATGCGCCTTGGGCCGCGGGCAAGAAGATCATCGTGCTGGAGCCGCGGCGTATCGCTGCGCGGGCGAGCGCCGAGCGCATGGCCAAGTCGCTTGGCGAGCGCGCCGGCGAAACCGTCGGATACCGCGTCCGCTTCGGCTCGAAGATCTCGCGCGCCACGCGCATCGAGGTGGTGACCGAGGGGATCTTCACCCGCCAGATCCTCGACGATCCCGAGCTCTCCGGCATCGCGGCCGTCCTGTTCGACGAATTCCACGAGCGCTCGCTCGATGCCGACATGGGCCTCGCGCTGGCGCGCGACGCGCAAACCGGCCTGCGCGAGGATTTGCGCATCCTTGTGATGTCGGCAACGCTCGACGGCGCGCGCGTGGCAAAGCTGCTCGGGGAAGCGCCCGTTGTCGAGAGCGAGGGCCGCGCCTTTCCGGTCGAGACGCGCTATCTCGGCCGCAAGGCGGATGCGCCGGTCGAGCGGCAGATGGCGGATGCGATCGCGTCCGCGCTGCGCGCCGACAGCGGTTCGGTGCTGGCGTTCCTGCCGGGTGCGGCCGAAATCCGCCGTACCCAGAATTTCCTCAGCGAGCGCGTGCAGGATGCCTCCATCGAGATCGTGCCGCTGTTCGGTGCGCTCGACGCTGCCGTGCAGGACCGCGCGATCGCGCCCGCGCCGAAGGGCACGCGCAAGGTGGTGCTGGCGACCTCGATCGCGGAGACCTCGCTCACCATCGAGGGCGTGCGCATCGTGGTCGATTCCGGCCTCGCCCGCGTGCCGCGCTACGAGCCCGACATCGGGCTGACGCGGCTCGAGACCGTGCGCGCTGCGCGTGCGGCAGTGGACCAGCGCCGCGGCCGCGCCGGCCGCACCGAGCCCGGCGTCTGCTACCGGCTCTGGGATGAGCCGCAGACGGCCTCGCTCGCGCCCTACACCCAGCCGGAGATCCTCAGCGCCGACCTCTCCTCGCTGGTGCTCGACCTCGCGCAATGGGGCGTCGCCGATCCGTCGGCGCTGTCATTCCTCGATCCGCCGCCGCTGCCGGCCTGGAAAGAGGCGAAAAGCCTTCTCTCCGAGCTCAACGCGCTCGATGGCGACGGCCGCATCACCGCCGAAGGCAAAAGCCTGCGCGCGCTGGCGCTGCCGCCGCGGCTGGCGCGCATGATCGTGGATTCGCATCGCGTGGGCAGCGGCGAAGCCGCCGCCGAGATCGCGGCGATCGTCACCGAGCGCGGGCTCGGCGGCGACAGCGTCGATCTCGAGTACCGGCGCGATCAGTTCCGCCGCGATCGCTCGCCGCGCGCCGCGAGCGCGCGCGATCTCGCGCGGCGCTGGGCTTCGCAGGTGGCAGCGTCGGAGAAGGCCGCAACCGGACAGGATGATCTCTCGACCGGCCTGATGCTCGCCTACGCCTTCCCGGACCGCGTCGCGCGCAATCGCGGCAATGGCACCTTCGTGCTCGCCAATGGTCGCGGCGCAGCGGTGGAGCAGACATCGTCGCTCGCCCGCGCGCCCTACATCGCGATCGGCGAGATGACGGGCACGGCGGCGAGCGGCCGCGTTCTGCTGGCAGCGCCGATCAGCGAGGACGACATCGAGCGGCATTTTGCCGAGCATATCGAGACCGTCGACGAAATCTCGTTCGACCGCGGCGCGATGGCGCTGCGTGCGCGGCGCAAGCGCGCACTGCATGCGATCACGCTGTCTGAGGCAACACTCGCGGTGTCGCCTTCGGAGGAGACCGCGCGCGTCTTCGCCGATGGGCTGATTGCCGCAGGTCTCGACCGGCTGCCCTGGTCGAAGGCCGCAAAGCAGTGGCGCGACCGCGTGATGTTTCTGCGCAAGGCTGAGGGCGACAGCTGGCCCGATTTGTCCGACGACGGACTGATCGCGCGGCGCGACGACTGGCTGGTGCCGGCGCTCTACGACAAGATCGCACTGAAGGATATCTCGGCCGGCGATCTCTCCGACGCGCTGATGGCGCTGTTGCCCTGGGAGATGCGCGCAAGGCTCGATCGCGAGGCGCCGACGCATTTCGAGGCGCCGACCGGCAGCGTGCTCGCGATCGACTACGAGGCCGAGCAGGGGCCGACCATTGCGGTGCGGCTCCAGGAATTGTTCGGGCTCAACACCCATCCGTCGATCGCGGCCGGCAAGGTGCCGCTGGTGCTGGAATTGCTGTCGCCGGCGCAGCGCCCGGTGCAGGTGACGCGCGATCTCCCCGGCTTCTGGCGCGGCAGCTATGCCGCGGTACGCTCCGACCTGCGCGGCCGCTACCCGCGCCATCCCTGGCCGGAGGATCCGGCGAGTGCGCTGCCGACACGGCGGGTCAAGCCGCGCGGGACCTGAGCAGCCACGAAGGCGCATTAACCCTCCGCTCATCCTTTTCGTCAAAATAGCGGCGCTCTGACCGCAGCGTCGCTCGCGGCCAGGCGTGTCGCGTGGTGAAATCGAGCTTTCCGGCTCGGAAGTGGTGTGATGCGTAACATAATAATCCTCGCGGCCATCATGATCGGCCTCGGCACGTTCATGGCGCAGATGGCGGACAGGATGAGTTCCGCCTCCGCGACGTCAGCGCCGCGCACGACGATCGCGGTTGCTGCGACGGCGCCGGCCGTTGGCCGCAGCCTCGCCATCTCCCGCGATGGCCGTGGCCATTTTCAGGCCGAAGGCCGCATCGACGGCCAGCGGATCGGCTTCATGATCGACACCGGCGCCTCCGTGGTCGCGCTGAACGAGAGCTCGGCCGCCCGCTTTGGCCTGCGTCCCTCGCGCGGCGAGTACAACGCCACCGTCTCGACCGCCAACGGCACCATTAAGGCCGCGCGCACGCGCATCGCCATGCTCGAGGTCGGCGGCCTCGTCGTGCGCGACGTCGACGCCATGGTGCTGCCGGACGAGGCTCTGTCGGAGAACCTGCTCGGCCTCTCCTTCCTGTCCCGCCTCAAGCGCTTCGAATACGCCAACGGTCAGATGGTGCTGGAGCAGTAAGCCGCCTCAAAGGCGCTCACCGCGCCGACGAACGGTCGTTCGCACGGATTTTTTCAGGACGGCATTGGCGGAAGTCTCGCGCCGGGCCGCGTTTTCCCGTTACCAAACTGCCGCAATTATAAGCCATAAGCTGCCATTCCCGCCTTCCGCTGCGGCCCGGCATTCGCTAAGGCTGCATCAATTCCCGCCATTTTCACGAGACCGTCTCAATGTTCCCCAAGCCGAAATCCGTCTTGTTGCCCAACACCTATGCCTTCGAATCCGAGCCGATGGTGAAGGCCACGGGTTTTCGCGAATACGACGCGCGCTGGTTGTTCCAGAAGGAAATCAACCTGATGGGAATCCAGGCGCTCGGCATGGGGCTGGGCGCGCTGATTGCGGAGCTCGGCGTCAAGCAGGAGATCGTCACCGGCCATGATTTCCGCGGCTATTCGGCCTCGATCAAATATGCGCTGATTTCCGGCCTGATGGCTGCGGGCTGCAAGGTGCACGACATCGGGCTCGCGGTGACGCCGATGGCCTATTTCGCGCAGTTCGACCTCGACGTGCCCTGCTGCGCCATGGTCACGGCCTCGCACAACGACAATGGCTGGACCGGCGTGAAGATGGGCGCCAACCGCCCGCTGACCTTCGGCCCCGACGAGATGACGCGGCTGAAGGAGATCGTGCTCAACGCCGAATTCAAGAACAAGGCCGGCGGCTCCTACCAGTTCCACGAGAATTATCCGGCGCGCTATATCGCCGATCTCACCGGCCGTCCGAAGCTGACCCGCAAGCTCAAGGTCGTCGCCGCCTGCGGCAACGGCACGGCCGGCGCGTTCGCGCCGCAGGTGCTTGAGGCGATCGGCTGCGAGGTGATCCCGCTCGATACCGAGCTCGACCACACCTTCCCGAAATACAATCCGAACCCGGAAGACATGGAAATGCTGCACGCGATCCGCGACGCGGTGCTGCATCACAAGGCCGATGTCGGCCTCGGCTTCGACGGTGACGGCGATCGCTGCGGCGTCGTCGACAACACCGGCGAGGAAATCTTCGCCGACAAGGTCGGCGTGATGCTCGCTCGCGACATGTCGGCGATCCACAAGGACGCACATTTCATCGTCGATGTGAAGTCGACCGGCCTGTTCGTCACCGATCCTGTGCTGCAGAAGCAGGGCGCCAAGGTCGCCTATTGGAAGACCGGCCATTCCTACATGAAGCGCCGCACCCACGAGACGGGCGCGCTCGCGGGCTTCGAGAAGTCCGGCCACTTCTTCTTCAACAAGCCGTATGGACGCGGCTATGACGACGGCCTGGTGTCGGCGCTCGCGATCTGCGACATGCTCGACCGCGCGCCGGGCAAGTCGATGGCCGATCTGAAGAACGCGCTGCCGAAAACCTGGTCGTCGCCGACCATGTCACCGCATTGCGCCGACGAGACCAAGTACGGCGTCATCGACCAGGTGGTGAAGCATTTTGAAGGCTTGCAGGCCAAGGGCGCCAAGATCGGCGGCCAGGCGATCCGCGATCTCGTCACCGTCAACGGCGTACGCGTCACGGTCGAGGACGGCAGCTGGGGCCTGGTGCGCGCGTCCTCCAACAAGCCCGAGCTCGTCGTCGTGGTCGAAAGCCCGGTCTCCGAGCAGCGCATGCACGACATGTTCGAGATGGTGAACAGCGTGCTCCGCACGCATCCCGAAGTCGGCGCGTACAATCAGACGATTTGAGGGGCATCAGGGGAGCACACAACCCGCGCCGCAAATCTCCACTGTCATGCCCCGGCTTGCCGCCTTCGCTGAAGCTTCGGCGGCCGAGTACCCTGGTGGCCTCGGCGTAGCCGGGACCGGGGCATTCAGTACGCCGCAGCTTCTCCGTGTCCAATCGCCGCCTCTGGAATACTGGATCACCCGGTCAAGGCCGGGCGATGACAGCTTCATTGTGGTGAGACCTGAGAACTAAGCCTCTAAGCCGCCACCACCGCCGGGATCGGCAGCGCGGTGACCGACTTGATCTTCTCCATCGCGAAGCGCGAGGTGACGTTCTTCAGCGGCACGGCGCTGATCAGCTTCTTGTAGAACACGTCATAGGCCTGCATGTCGGCGACCACGACGCGCAGCATATAGTCGACGTCGCCGGCCATGCGGTAAAACTCCATCACCTCGGGCATGGCGCTCACGGCCTCGGCGAACTTCTTCAGCCAGGCGTCCGAATGGTCGGCGCTCTCGACCGACACGAACACGGAGATGCCGAGCCCGATCTTGTTCTGGTCGACCAGGGCGACCCGCTTCAGGATCACGCCGTCGGCCTCGAGGCGCTGGATGCGCTTCCAGCAGGGGGTCGAGGACAGCCCGACGCGGTCGCCGATCTCGGCGACGGAGAGGGAGGCATCCTCCTGGAGCACCATCAGAATCTTGCGGTCGATGGCATCGAGGCGGCGGCTGGTCTCGGGGAGTTGCACGGCGAGGTCAGTCATTTGAAGAACTTTGTTCCATTTCAGGGGCTGATTTCCCTGATATAGAGAAAATCTTTCCACGGCAAGCCCATATTCTCGGCGTAACAGTGGAACTTCTCTAGAGCCTGCCTCGCAAAAGCTCTTCAACTTCAACGCGTTGTGGGGCAGCCATGCCGCCACCATGGCGGGTGCATTTCAGCGCTGCGGCGGCCGCGGCGAATCGCAGCGCCTCGCGCACCTCCGCGCCCTCGGCGAGGCCAAGCGTGAAGGCGCCATGGAAGACGTCGCCGGCCCCGAGCGTATCGACCGCCTGAACCGGGAGGGCCGGGGTCTCCTCCAGCTCGCCCGCCTCGTTCAGCCAGATCGTGCCGCGCGGGCCGCGCGTGGCGGCGAGGAAGGCCGGCGTCAGCCTGGCGAGGCGCTTCAACGCGCCACCGTCGTCGGCGACACCGGCCGTCTCCTGCGCCTGGTCGCTGGCGAACAGCAAGTGCGAGGCGGCCGTGAGCAGGCCGTCCTGCAACGACATCGCGCGATCGACGCCGACGATGACAGGAATGCCGCGCCGTCGCGCCTCGGCACAGAGATCGATGCAAAGGGCGCCACAGCGGCTCTCGACGAGGACTGCCCGGCAATCGGCGAGCAACTCGTCACCGTCCGGCAGCTTCACGCTCCACAGAGCGGGATCGCGATAGATCGTCAGCGTCCGTTCGCCCGAGGGCTCGATCAGGATCGCGGAGACCGGCGTGGTCAGGCCGGGCATGCGCACCACGTGCGTCGTGTCGATGCCTTCAGTGGCCATCTGTTCGAGAATGAAGCCGCTCGACGCTTCCCGTGCATCGCCCATCGGTCCTGCGAAGGAGACCCGGCCACCGAGCCGCGCAATGGCGATCGCAGCATTGAGCGCGTTGCCGCCGCAGATCTCGGCGAGATGCGTGGCGTTGGCCTTGCTGCCGCGCGCGGGCACGGCCTCGACGCGAAAGGTGAGGTCGCGCACGGGAATGCCGATGCAAAGGATGTGCGGCGCGGTCCCTGATATGGCCACCGGCGGCCCCAGCTTACGCGCCGGTCTTGTCGTGCACCCAGCGGCCGAGCAGGTGGTGGGCGATCGCGAACGGATGCGGGCCGGCGAGCCCGTCCGGATGCGTCCGCGTCAGCATCAGCGCGGCCTCCTCGCGGGTGAACCAGCGCGCGTCCTCCAGCTCGGAATGATCGACGACGACGTCCTCGTTGAGCGCCCGCGCGCTGCAGCCGATCATCAGCGACGATGGATAGGGCCAGGGCTGCGTCATGTAATACTGCACGTCGGTGCAGCGGATTCCGGATTCTTCGAGGATTTCCCGGCGTACCGCGTCCTCGATGGTCTCGGCGACCTCGACGAAGCCGGCGAGGCAGGAATACATTCCCGGCGGAAACTGCTTCTGGCGGCCGAGCAGGCACTTCTCGCCCGAGGCGACCAGCATGATCACGACGGGATCGGTGCGCGGAAAATGCTCGGCCTTGCAAGCAGGGCACTCGCGCTTCCAGCCGCCTTCCTTCATCGCGCTCCGCGTGCCGCAATTGGCGCAATAGCCGTGGCGCTGATGCCAGCTCACCATCGACTTCGCCATCGCGATCGCCGAGAGCTCGCCGGGCGGAATCGCGCCCTGCATCGCCATGCCGCGCAGCTCGGTGACGGTGTAGTCCTCGCGGCCGATCAGCTTCTCGGCCGCCGCCTGCGACATCCCCATGCCGAACACCGCGGCGCCGTCGCGCAACCCTAAGAAGATCGTGCCGGGGTTGGCGCCGCATTTCAGCGCCTCGTCTACTCCCAGCAGCGCGTGCGCCTTGTCGCCCTCGCGCTTCACCAGCAGCGAGTCGCGGTAGACGACATAGGCGCGTGACGATGGCTTCTGCTCCATCGCGAACAGCTTTTCGTCGTCGCGGCGCAGATGCGCAGCGCGATCGAGGACGTGAGTGACGAAGGCCGGCTGTCCCAGTGGAAACGAGTCGAATGCTGACATTTTTTTGTTCTCAACCCAACCAGATCTTGCGGCGAAGCGCGCTGATGAAATTTTGCACCTCGGTAGCGTCATGCGCCAAGGGCTTCATCACGCCCCACACCGGCCGCGGCCATGCGGCGTCGCTGGTCCGGCGTGCGATGATATGGACGTGAAGCTGCGGCACGAGGTTGCCGAGCGCGGCGACATTGAGCTTGTCGCATTTGGTGATCTCTTTCAGCGCGCGCGAGACGCGCGAGATCTCCGTCATCAGTTGCGCCTGCTCCACCTCGTCGAGATCGATGATCTCGACCGCATCGGGCCGCCGCGGCACCAGCAGCAGCCAGGGATAATGCGCGTCCTTGATGACCAGTACCTTCGACAGCGGCAGGTCGCCGATGTCGATGGTGTCCTCTTTCAGGCGGGAGTGCAGCGACCAGGCGGGATCAGACATATGCGTTTCCGGATAGCCCGATGGGGGCGGGCGTGTTTGGCCGGACCATACGATAGGGAGTCCCTGAGGGGAAGGTTAGGGGCCGCGGGGGCGGCATGCTCCGCTGTCGTCCCGGGGCGCGCAAAGCGCGAGCCCGGGACCCATAACCACAGGGAGAAGTTTGGCGAAGATGCGCGGTGACCAGCTCGCGCGATAACCACTTCCTGTGGTTATGGATTCCGGGCTCGCGCTGCGCGCGCCCCGGAATGACGGAATTACGCCTCCGCAAGCACCCGCGCATTGGCGCGGACGGAGGCCTCGCTGACGCGGATGCCGAGGCCCGGGCCGTCGGGCACCACGACATGGCCGGCGCGGTTGGCAACGCGCTCTTCCAGCACGTCCTCGGTCAGCACGTGATGCGGCATGTAGAATTCGCAGCCGAGCGAGATGCCCGGCGTTGCTGCGATCAGCTGCGTCCCGGCGGCAAGCCCGATGCCGCCCTCCCACAGCGTGCCGCCATAGCCGGGCAGGCCGGCGATGTCGGCGATCGCCATGATCGCCTGCGCCTCGAACAGGCCGCCGGCCTTCATCAGCTTGATCGAGACGGCATCGGCCGCCTCGCGGCGCACCACCTCCATCATGTCGCGGCGGTCGAAGCAGCTTTCGTCGGCGAGAACGGGTGTTTCCAGCGCCGCGGTGAGCTGCGCCATCACGTCGAGATATTTGCGCGGCACCGGCTGCTCGATGAAGGTCGGCGCGAATTCCTCGACATCGCGCAAGATCTTGATCGCGCCGAACGGCGCCAGCGCCTGGTTGTAATCGACGCGCAGGTCGACCTTGTCGCCGAACTCCTTGCGGATCGCTTCGAGATGATCGAGGTCCTCGCGATGCGGTTTTACGCCGGTCTTGACCTTGTAGATGACGTTGCCGTCCGGAACCATTTTTCGCATGCGCTCGAGATCGGCGGCGAAATCGGGATCGGCGATGGAGAAGGAGAGGGGAATCGTGTCCCGCACGCGGCCGCCGAGCAGGTCGGCGACCGACAATCCCGACGATTTGCCGACGATGTCGAGCAGCGCCATCTCGATTCCGACCTTGGCCTCGGCATGACCGACCAGCGCACGGTCGAGCTCGGCCATCAGCGCGCGAATGCGGCGCACGGGTTTGCCGAGCACGATCGGCCGCAGATAGATGTCGAGCGCGGAGAAGGCCGCTTCCGGCGTCCCCGTGAACACTTCCCACGGTGCCGCCTCGCCCCAGCCGATCACGCCGTCGCTCGCGGTGAGCTCGATCAGCACGCGCTTCACCGTGCCCTTGACGTTGCCGACGCCCTGGAGGCGCGCCATCTTGATCGGGCTCTCGATCAGGAACAGCCTGATGCGTTCGATGGTTGCTTCGGTCATGTCAGGCCTCCATTGACGTGCCAGACTTGGCCGGTGACGTAAGACGCTCTCGGTGATGCCAGGAAGGCGATGATCTCGGCTACTTCCTCCGGCCGCCCGCGACGGCGCATCGGGATCAGCGCCTCGGTAGTGGCGATCTGCTCGGGCGAGAGCCGGCTCTCGCTCGGCTTGTCCTTGATGATGAGGCCGGGTGACACCGCATTGACGGTGATGCCGTCTGTTGCGAGCTCGATCGCGGTGAGACGCACCAGCGCTTCGAGCGCGGAACGGCTTGCCGCCGTTGCGGCAAAGGGCGCGAACTCGGGCCGTATCGCATGCGCGACGAAAGAAGAGACCGCCACGATCCGCGCATCGCGCCCGTCACGCAGCAGCGGCAGCGCGGCGTCGACCAGCCGCGTGAACGCCAGCGCCGATTCGTCCATCGCCTGCCGGAACTGATCCGCCGGCGTGCCGATCGCGCTGCCGCGGCGGGCATGACCGCCGACCAGGATCAATCCGTCGAGCCGTCCGAAAGTGCGTTGCGCGGCGGCGACGGCGTCGGTGACGGCTGCTTCCTCGGCGAGATCGCCGAGGCACTTTGCGACGGCGGCGCCTTTCGCTTCGGCTTCGGCCGCGGTGGCGTCGAGACCTTCCGCGTTCGAGCGGGTGTGGAGCAGAAGCGCGGTGCCGGGGGCCGCGAGCAGTTTTGCGGTGGCGCGGCCGATGCCGCTGGCGGCACCGGTGACGAGATAGGCGCGATCGATATCAGGCATCACGGTGCTACGTTGGCCGGCGGCAACGCGCCGGTGCGGTGGAAATGGCTGAGGAAGGTGCGCGTCGCGGCTTCCTGCGGATTGTCGATCACCTGCCGCGCCGGACCTTCCTCGACCACGACGCCGTCGCGCATGAAGATGAGGCGGTCGGCGACCTCGCGGGCGAAGGCGATCTCATGGGTCACGATCACCATGGTCATGCCTTCCGAGGCCAGCCGCTGCATGACGGCGAGCACCTCGCCGACGAGCTCGGGATCGAGCGCCGAGGTGGCCTCGTCGAACAGCATCACGTCCGGCTCCATCGCGAGCGCACGGGCGATCGCGACGCGCTGCTTCTGCCCGCCGGACAGCGTCGCCGGATATTGGTCGGCCTTTTCCGCAAGGCCCACTTTGGCAAGCTGCGCACGCGCGAGCCTCTCGGCGTCCGCCTTGGCCATGCGGCGCACTGTGACGGGCCCCTCCATGACGTTCTGAAGCGTCGTCATGTGCGGGAACAGATTGAAATGCTGAAACACCATGCCGGTGGTGGTGCGGAATTTGGCCAGTGTCTTCACGTCCGGCAGCTTCGCGCCTTCGCCGAATTGGAAGCTTGTGTCGCCGACGCGGACGCTGCCGCCGTCGGGCACGACCAGCAGATTGATGCAGCGGAGCAGTGTCGACTTGCCGGAGCCGGATGGGCCGATCAGTGCCACCACGCCCCCCTTGGCCACGTCGAGGCTGATGTTCTTCAAGACCTCGTTGCTGCCAAAGCTCTTGCGCAGGCTGCGGATCTCGATCTTCGAAGTGTTCTTGGATGGCTCGCTCATTCGCTGATCGCCAGTCGCTTCTCGCCGCGGCGGACGATGATCGTGAGCGGAATCAGGATCGCCGCATAGGCGACCGCGACCGCGGTGTAGGTCTCGAGCGGCCGGTAGCTGTCATGGGCGGCGACCTGGCTCTGGTAGACGAGGTCGGGCACGGCGAGCACCGAAACCAGCGAGGTGTTCTTGAACTGGATGATCGACTGGTTCATCAGCGCCGGGATCATGCGCTTGATCGCCTGCGGCAGCACGATGCGCCGCATGCTCTGTCCCGGCGTCATGCCGAGCGCGGCGCCGGCTTCGGACTGGCCCTTGTCGATCGAGATGATGCCGCCGCGGATGATCTCGGAATAGAACGAGCCGCCATAGAGCGAGAGCGCGAGTGCCGAGGCCGTGATCGGCGTCATCTCGACGCCGGCCAGGATCGGCAGCGCGTAATAGAACCAGATCAGCTGCACCAGGATCGGCGTGCAGCGGAACGCCTCGATGAAGGTGAGGGCGACCAGACGCACCGCCTTGAAGCGCGACAGGCTGCCGAACGCGCCGAACAGGCCGAAGACGAGACCGAGCACGACGATGACCACGGTGAAGCCGACGGTGACGCCGAGCCCGTTGAGAAAGAGCCAGCGATAGCTCCAGAGGATGCCGAAGTCCCACTGATACATGCGTGCGTTACTTTTACCCGATGTCAGTTCAGAAACTTGTCGTCATACCCGGGCTTGTCCCGGGCATCCACGTTCTTGGTGCCGCGGGTCAGACGTGGATGGCCGGGACAAGCCCGGCCATGACGGTGTGGACACTTCAGGCGCTCATCACCTTACAGCGAAACGCCCGGCGGAATGTCCGCTTCGGTCACGCCCACCAGCTCCATGTTGGTGATGATCGCGTTGCGGATGAAGCCGAGGCCCTTGTTGAAGTCGATCCAGGTGTTGACGTAGTCGCGGAAGGTCTTGTCGTTCTCGCGGCGGAAGCCGGCGTTCGACGTCGTCGCGAAGATCGGCGTCGGCAGCACGAACTGGCCGAGCGAGGGATTCTTCTTCAGCACGGTCAGCGACAGCATGGTGATCAGGCACTGCGCGTCCACGCGGCCGGTTTGCAGCGCGGCGGTGGCATCGTCGGCGGTCTTCAGTCGCGAGATCTGCGCCTTCGGCGTCAGGCGGCTGACGACCTGGTCGTGCGACGAGCCCTGGTCGACAGCGATCTTGACGTCGGGCGAGTTCAGCTCGGCCCAGCTCTTCGGCTTGAAGTCCTTCTTGCAGAGGATGCCGAAGGCGTTGTTGAAGACCGGCACCGAGAAGTCGACCACCAGCGCGCGCTTCGGGGTCGGGTTGAGGCCGAAGAAGATGTCGATCTTGTTGGACTGCAGATCGAGCACCGAATTGCCCCAGGTGGTCTCGGTGATCTCGAGCTCGGCCTCCATGTCGTCGGCCAGCCCCTTGGCGATGTCGATGTAGAAGCCCTTCCACTGGCCGCTGGCGAGGTCCTTCATGTAATAGGGCGCGCCACCGCCGACCGCGCCGATCCGCATCTTCTTGGTGCGGCGAATGCGGGCAAAGGTCGATTCGTTGGAATCCGCTGCGGTCTGCGCCACGGCCGGTGAGGCCAGCGTGGCCGCAGCCATCGCGCCAAGTCCGACAATCGATGCGACATCACGACGTGTAACCATTTTGAGGAATCGCTTTTCTGGTTGGATGAAGGTGTGTGGTTGAGCTCGCGCAAAAAATTCGCCCATCAATCGGCGTCAGCCGGCTGAAAAATGCTCTGGATCGGATTTTTGCGCACCCTTTGTTTCGGTTCCGGCAGGATTTCATAGAAAGGCGCTGCCGGGCGGGCCCTGTCAAGACTCGATTGCCTCAGGGATGTGCGGGGCCTCGAAGATAGGCAGGGAGCCCATCGGCCATGACGCTTTCCGAGGCGAACGTCCGCATCTGCACTTCGCGACCGGCGTGCCGCGGCGATGCGCGAGGGAAGGCCCGGCGAGCGCGTCGGCTCTAGCTATTTTCGCGAGAAAATTGAGAGGCTTCGGCGGTTCGCTTTAAAAATGCGAACGGCGCCCTGTCGGCGCCGTTCGCCGAAGACGGCGAGAGGTCGGTGCGGATCGACCGACCCTATTCTGCGGCCTTTTCCGTAGCCTTGGCACGAACGGTCGCGAGGCGCGTCAGCGCGTCGCGGACGCCCGCGCCATAGGCGGGATCGGCCTTGGTGCAATTGGCGATGTGCCGTTCCTGGATCGCGATGGCCGCCGCTCCGACGGCGCGCGCCGTGTTGTCGAACAGGGCCTGCCGCTGGGCAGCGTTCATCTTGCGAAAGAGGTCGCCGGGCTGCCGATAGTGATCGTCGTCGATGCGGTGATCCCAATGTGCGGCTGCACCATCGATCTCGAGCGGCGGCTCGTTGAGATCGGGCTGGTCCGTCCACTCGCCGTGGCTGTTCGGGAAATAGGTCGGCGTCCTCCCGAGATTGCCGTCGGTCCGCATTGCGCCATCGCGATGGTAGCTGTGATACGGGCATTTCGGTGCGTTGACCGGGATCAGATGATGGTTGACGCCGAGGCGATAGCGCGCCGCGTCCCCGTAGGAGAACAGCCTCGCCTGCAGCATCTTGTCGGGCGAGAAGCCGATGCCCGGAACGACATGGGCCGGCGAGAAGGATGCCTGTTCGACCTCGGCGAAGACGTTTTCCGGATTGCGGTTCAGCTCGAAATAGCCGACCTCGATCAGCGGGAAGTCCGCCTTCGGCCAGATCTTGGTCAGGTCGAACGGGTTGAAGGCAAACGCCTTGGCCTGATCGTCGGTCATGATCTGCACGAACATCGTCCAGCGCGGGAAATCGCCGCATTCGATGCTCTCGAACAGGTCGCGCTGGTGAGTCTCGCGGTCCCTGCCGATGAGGGCTTCCGCCTCGGCGTCGGTCAGGTTTTCGATGCCCTGCTGCGTCCGGAAGTGAAACTTCACCCAGGTCCGCTCATTGGCGGCATTGATGAAGCTGTAGGTATGGCTGCCGAAGCCATGCATGTGCCTGAAGCTTCTGGGAAGGCCGCGCTCGCTCATCACGATGGTGACCTGGTGCAGAGCCTCCGGCAACAACGTCCAGAAATCCCAATTGTTGTCGGCGCTGCGCATTCCGGTTCGGGGATCGCGCTTGATCGCATGATTGAGGTCGGGAAAGCGCAAGGGATCGCGGAAGAAGAACACGGGCGTGTTGTTGCCCACCATGTCCCAATTGCCTTCCTCGGTGTAGAACTTCAGCGCAAAGCCGCGGATGTCGCGTTCGGCGTCGGCTGCGCCGCGCTCGCCGGCCACCGTCGAGAAGCGCGCGAACATCGGCGTGACCTTGCCGATCTCCGAGAAGATCCTGGCCTTGCTGTAGCGGGAGATGTCATGGGTGACCGTGAAGGTCCCGAAGGCGCCGGATCCCTTGGCGTGCATGCGTCGCTCGGGAATCACCTCGCGATCGAAGTGAGCCAGCTTCTCGATCAGCCAGACATCCTGCAACAATGCGGGCCCGCGGCGGCCCGCGGTCATGATGTTGAGGTTATCGCTGACGGGCGCGCCCGTCGCATGGGTCAAACGTTTCGGCTCATCGGCCATGGGATGCTCCTGAATATGGGGTCATTGGCTATTGCTGCCCGCGTCCGAAATCTCAGGCTCGCATGGGTCCACAGCAGTCGATTTCGAGATCGCACTGTCCTTGCGCGAACGCCGGTCAACCGTGCCAATGCGAGTTGCGGATGACGCTGCAGAAATTGCCGCGATGGAAATGCGGCTCCTTGTCGGCGATCACGTCGGCCTTGACGTTGCCGAACGTCGTGTCAGGCCGATGCTTGATGCCGTCGTAGAAGGCCTGGATGATGTCTTCCTTGAAGTGCGGCGTGCGCGGAAAGGCGTTCACGACCGCCTCGCGCTCCGCGTCGGAATATTCGCTGTAGGTGAGCCCGAGCACGTCCATCTCGACGCCCGCGGTCACCAGCGCGACGACGGGGTGCATGTGCTGGGGGACGCCCGGCGTGGTGTGCAGGGCGATCGCGGTCCAGACCGTGTAGGCGTCGGCTTCTGAAATGCCGTGGCTGCGCAGGAAGTCGCGCGCGGCATGCGCGCCGTCGACCTCGAACCGCTCGTGCTGGCTGCCATGACCCGGCATCAGGCCGATGTCGTGAAACATGGCGCCGGCGTAAAGCAGCTCGCGGTCGAAGGTCAGTCCGCGGCGGACGCCGGCCATCGCGCCGAACTGGTAGACGCGGCTGGAATGGTTGAAGAGCAGGTCCGTTTCGGTATCGCGGATGTATTCGGTAATGGCACGCGCCAGCTTGCTGTCGGGAATGACGGCGGCCTCGGTGATTTCTGACATGATCAGCTCCTGAAATTTGGATCGCGTTCACTGTAAATCCGGGTTATGTTGTCTTAAATCGACGTAACACGTCCAAAACGGACAAATCCGGATCGAGGCGGACATGGGTGCAAAGCCGAAACCAAGGACGGTTGTGATCGTGGCGCTGCCAGGCGTGCAGCTGCTCGATGTCGCAGGGCCGCTCGATGTGTTCGCCGAGGCGAACGTGCAGGCCGGCTATCCCGCCTATGCCTTGTTCGTGGCGGGCGCGGAGCCAGGACCGATCCGCAGTTCCTCAGGCGTCCAGCTGATGCCCGACCGAATCGTCGACCGCGACTTCCAGGAGCCCATCGACACCTTGCTGGTGGCGGGATGCCCGAACGCGGCCGAAGTCCCGGCGGACGGGAGCGTGATCGACTGGCTGCGGCGGCGGGCTTCGCGGACCCGCAGATTCGGCTCGGTGTGCAGCGGGGCCTTCTTCCTTGCCGCCGCCGGTCTCCTTGATGGCAGGCGGGTCACGACGCATTGGGCGGTCGCAGACATGCTGGCCAGCAAATTCCCGTCGGTCACCGTGGACAAGGATGCCATCTACGTCACCGACGGCAAGCTCCGCACGGCCGCCGGCGTGACCGCAGGGCTCGACCTCGCGCTGGCCCTGGTCGAGGAAGATCTCGGGTGCGATACGGCCATGAAGGTCGCAAGCCAGCTCGTGATGTTCTTCAAGCGTCCGGGGGGGCAGATGCAGTTCACCCGCAAGGGCGAGGCTGTTCCCGCCGGCCGCGCCGCGCTGCAGGAGCTGCAGCGCTGGGTCGCCGCCAATCCCGGGCTCGACCACAGCGTTGCCAGCCTGGCGACGCGCATGGAGCTCAGCCCGAGGCACTTTGCACGGCTGTTCCGCGCCGAGGTCGGAGTCACGCCTGCGACCTGGGTCGAGGAAGCCCGCGTCAATGCGGCGAGGCGGCTGCTCGAGTTTGGCAATGAAGCCCCGAAGCAGGTCGCGCTCCATTGTGGATTCGCCGATGCCGATACGCTGCGTCGCGCGTTCAATCGTCACGTCGGCGTGACGCCGGCCGAGTACCGCAAGCGGTTTGCGCGAATCACGGAGGTTCCAGGTCGCCAACACTGAGCCGGCTTTCGCGTCCAAATGGACCGGCGGGGGCCGTCCAGCGGCGTGTGCGGGACCCACGGATACCCGCTTGCTTTCCCGACCTTTTGGCCCCAAATAGGGACCGGGAGATTGGCGGTGGACGAGCCACTCGCCAACCGGGTCAGGTCCGGAAGGAAGCAGCCCTAACGAGGTCCGGATCGGGTCGCTCGTCAGTCTCCTACCTGTTTTTCCGAGCGAATTGCGCCGGCGGGCCTCCCGCCAGCGCGCTCCTTTCCGCAAAAGCCGGGCGAAAGACATTCCATTGCGGATCGACCGATGACCGACGCTGGCGCCCCTCCCAACCCCGACAGCGCCGGCCAGGCCAGCACGCCCTACCGGGTGCTGGCGCGCAAATACCGGCCCTCCAGCTTCGACGACCTGATCGGCCAGGAGGCCGTGGTCCGCACCGTCTCGAACGCGTTCGAGACCGGGCGCATTCCGCAGGCCTGGATCCTCACCGGCGTCCGCGGCGTCGGCAAGACGACCACCGCGCGTATTCTGGCCCGTGCGCTCAACTACGAGATGCCGGACGGATCGGTGAAGGGCCCGACCATCCACATGCCGACCCTCGGCGTGCATTGCCAGGCGATCATGGAAAGCCGGCACATGGACGTGCTGGAGATGGACGCCGCCTCGCACACCGGCGTCGACGACGTCCGCCAGATCAATGACAGCGTGCGCTACGCGCCGGCCAGCGCCCGCTACAAGGTCTACATCATCGACGAAGTCCACATGCTGTCGACGGCGGCGTTCAACGCCTTCCTGAAGACGCTGGAGGAACCGCCGGAGCACGCCAAGTTCGTGTTCGCGACCACCGAGATCCGCAAGGTTCCGGTGACCGTGCTGTCGCGCTGCCAGCGTTTTGACCTGCGCCGGGTCGAGGCCGACGTGCTGATGAAGCACCTCGCCAATATCGCGGCGAAGGAGAACGTCGAGATCGAGCCCGAGGCGCTCGGCATCATCGCGCGCGCCGCGGAAGGCTCGGTGCGCGACTCTCTGTCGCTGCTCGACCAGGCGATCGCGCACGCGGCAGGCACCGTGAAGGCGGATGCGGTCAGGCAGATGCTGGGCCTCGCCGACCGCACCCGCGTCATCGACCTGTTCGATTCGCTGGCGCGCGGCGACATCGCTGCCGCTTTCAAGGAGTTCCGCGACCAGTACGACGTCGGCGCCGATCCGATCGTCGTGCTGTCCGACCTTGCCGAGTTCGTCAATTTCGTCACCCGCGTGAAGATCGTGCCGGCGACCGCCGACAACGTCGCCTATGGCGAGACCGAGCGCGTGCGCGCGCGGGATTTCGCCTCGAAGATCTCGATGCGCGTGCTGTCGCGGATGTGGCAGATGCTGCTCAAGGGCATCACCGAGGTGCAGGCCGCGACGCGCCCGGCAGCGGCCGCCGAGATGGTGCTGGTGCGCATCGCCTATGTCGCCGACCTGCCGACGCCGGACGAAGCGATCAAGATGCTGGAGCAGAACGGCGGCGGCTCGCCGGTCGTGGGCGGCGGAAGCGCCGCGCGCAGCGGCGCGCCGGGTGCGCCGGTGGCCTCCGCGGCGCCGGTTGCTTCGGCTGCACCCATGCGCGCGCCGACCTCGTCACCGTCCGGGTTCGGCGGCGGCGCAGCCCGGCCGCAGATGGCGGCGCCTGCGCCGGATCCGCAAGGGGCCGCGCCCCAGCTGCGCATCACGAGCTTCACCCAGCTCGTCGCGGTCGCCGGGCAGAAGCGCGATCTCATGACCAAGGCTGCGCTCGAAGGCGACATGCGTCTCGTTCGTTTCGAGGAGGGCCGGCTGGAAGTCGCGCTCGAGCCCAACGCCTCCAAGACCATGATCTCCGAGCTCGCGCGAAAATTCGAGCTCTGGACCGGCCGGCGCTGGACCGTGATCGTCTCCAACGAGCAGGGCCAGCCGACGCTGCGTTCGCTGAACCAGGCGGCGAAGCAGGAACATGCGCGCTCCGCCGAAGCCGATCCGCGCGTGCAGGAGGTGCTGTCGCGTTTTCCCGGTGCGAAGGTCGTCGAGGTCCGCAGGCTTGCCCCCGAGGCGCCGGAAACCAATATGAATGCGGACTATGGCAGTGACGATCCGCCCGATGGTTCCGACGGCGACGATCTCTAGAGCATGATCCGGACCCGAAGGGCCGCGTAGCGCAAAGTGTGAAGCGGCTTTCCGATTAGATCAGGCTCAAACCAAAAGTTAAGGCGCGATGACGAGTCATCGCGCCAACCAAGGACAGCAACGATGGTCGATATTTTCGGCATGATGAAGCAGGCGCAGCAGCTGCAATCCAAGATGCAGGAGATGCAGGATCAGCTCTCCAACGTCGAGGTCGAGGGCATTTCCGGCGGCGGTCTCGTCGCCGTGCGCATGACCGCGAAGATGGACGTGAAGGGCATCAAGATCGATCCCTCGCTGATGAAGCCGGAAGAGCGCGAGGTGCTCGAGGACCTGCTCGTCACCGCCCTCGGCGAAGCCCGCCGCAAGGCCGAGACGGCCGTGCAGGAGAAGATGCAGGCGCTCACGGGCGGGCTCAGCCTGCCGCCGGGTATGTTCGGCCAATAAGATGGGTTCGGTTGCAGGTCCCGAAATCGAGCGGTTGGTCCAGCTCCTCGCACGGCTGCCGGGCTTGGGCCCGCGCTCCGCGCGGCGTGCGGCGCTGCATCTGATCAAGAAGCGCGAAGCGCTGATGATGCCGCTGACTTCGGCCTTGCAGGTCGCGCTCGACATGGTCCAGGTCTGCAAGACCTGCGGCAACATCGACACGCAAAATCCCTGCACGGTCTGCACCGATCCGAAACGCGATCCCGCCATCATCGTCGTCGTCGCCGATGTCGCCGACCTATGGGCGCTGGAGCGGGCCAATGCGACCCAAGGGCGCTATCACGTGCTGGGCGCGACATTGTCGCCGCTCGACGGCGTCGGCCCGCAGGATCTCACCATCGACGCGCTGGTGGCGCGTGCGCATGCTGCCGAGGTGCACGAAATCATCTTGGCGCTGAACGCGACGGTCGACGGCCAGACCACGGCGCATTACATCACCGACCTGCTTCAGGACGCCAACGTAAAAGTAACCCGGCTGGCCCATGGTGTGCCGGTCGGTGGCGAGCTTGATTATCTCGACGAAGGTACGCTCTCGGCCGCGATGCGGCAGCGGACCTTGTTCTAGCCATCCAGACTTACGGAACGGACGACATGACGAAACTTTTCGCCACACGATCGGCTTTGGTCGCGACGATGATGCTGCTGGCGACCCCGGCCATCTCCGCGCAGCAGGACGACGGGGCGCCGCCGCCGCCGAAGCCCGGCAAGCCAATCAGTGCCGGCGAGGTGCTCTCGGGCGAATTGAACGCAATGAAGGTTCGCGACATCAAGAACGCCGGCAAGCGGATTGCGATGTACCAGATCACCTCGGAGCCGCGTCGACTGCCGGCGCCGAACGGGCTGTGCAATCTCGAGACCGGCCCTGAGACGTTCCAACTCGTCACCTCCAGCGACGCGCAGGCCACGCAGCTGAAATCGTTCGTCGGCAAGGCGATCTCGGTCAAGGTCGACGAAGTCGCCTGCGCCAGCGATCCCGGCCAGATGAGCGAAGCCGTGATCACGAAGTGGAGCTTGATCAAGAAGCAGTAGGGACTGAGTGCGAATCGCGACGCCCTCTCCACGGTTCCAGTGTCATCGCCCGCGAAGGCGGGCGATCCAGTATTCCAGAGACAGTAGTGATACCTCGATAGGCCGCGGCGTACTGGATGCCCCGCCGTCGCGGGGCATGACAGTGGTGGCTAAACCCTCACCGGCCCCAGCGTTTCAAAATGCCCGCGCTTCTGCAGCCAGGCCAGCAGCACAAGGCTCGGGATCGCCACCAGCACGCAGATCACGAAGAACAGCGGCCAGCCGGTCGTCTCCGCGACATAGCCCGCACTCGCTGACAGATATGTGCGCCCGACTGCGGCGAGCGCGGTGAGCAGCGCGTATTGCGTCGCCGTGTGCAGCGGATTCTGGCACAGCGCGGAGAGATAGGCGACGAAGATCACGGTGCCGATGGCGCTGGTAAAGTTCTCGCAGGTGATGGCAAAGGCCAGCGCCCATTGGCTGGTGCCGACGAAGGCCAGCCAGGAGAAGGAGAGATTGGCGAGCGCCTGCACCACGCCGCCGATCCACAGGCTGGTCGCAAGCGAATAGCGCCGCGCGAGGAAGCCGCCGGCAAAGCCGCCGATCAGCGTTGCCGCGAGGCCGACGCCCTTCACGATCGCCGCATAATCGTTGCGGGAAAAGCCGAGGTCGATCACGAACGGCGCGGTCATCGTGCCGGAGAAGGCATCGGTGAACTTGAACAGCACGACGAAGGCGAGCGCGGCAAGCGCGTCCTTGCGCGACAGGAATTCCGAGAAGGCCCCGATCGCCGCGTGCAGCACGCGCGCGAACGCCGTTTCGGTTTGTGTCGCGGCTTCTGCCCGCACCGATTGCTCGGGCTCGGTCGCGGCCAGCGCGGTGATCGTGCCGATCAGCACCATCGCCGCCATCACCACATAACCCCACATCCAGGCCGACGCGCGAGGAATGCCGGTGCCCTCGAAGCCGGACACGATGAACAGTGCGCCCGCGGTCGAGACCAGCATGCCGATGCGATAGGCCGCGACATAGGAAGCCATTCCGGCGGCCTGCTCGCTCTCCGGCAGGCTCTCGACACGGAAGGCGTCGACCACGATGTCCTGCGTCGAGGACGTCGTCGCGACCAGCAGCGCACCGAGCGCGACGTAGAACGGCGAGCGCGCGGGATCGGTCAGCGCCAGCAGCAGGATCGCGATGATCAGCAATAGTTGCGAGAACAGCAGCCAGCCGCGCCGTCGTCCGAACGCGCGGGTGAACAGCGGCACATGCAGCGCATCCACCAGCGGCGCCCACAGGAATTTCAGCGTGTAGGGCGTGCCTACCAGCGCAAACAGCCCGATGGTCTTGAGATCGACCCCGGCCTCGCGCATCCACACCAGGAGCGTCGAGCCCGACAGTGCCAGCGGCAGCCCGGACGAGAAACCGAGGAACAGCACGATCAGCACCCGCGGTTGCAGGTACACGGCCAGGCCGTCGCGCCAGGAGGTGGGGGCCGTGTCGGGGCTGGCAGGGGAGGTCGCGTCGGGTGCGGTCATGGGGAGGTGTTAGCAGATTCTGGGGGCGCTGCCTCGTCTCCCTCTCCCCGTTCTTACGGGGAGAGGGCGGGGTGAGGGGCCTCTCTCCGCGCGCGAGATCGACGCGAGACCTGTACCCCCTCACCCGGATCGCAAGGGCGATCCGACCTCTCCCCGCAAGCGGGGAGAGGTGAACAACTCACTCCCCCGCCTGGAGCTTCCTCGGGAACAGCTCCGCGGCGCCGGTTGCCACCAGATGCGGTCCCTCCGGCGCGTCGGTCTTGCTGAAATCGAGCTCCTCGATTCTCCCCGCGCGTTTCTCGATCTTGTCGGCGGAGATCAGCACCTGCCGCACGTCCTCGTTCGCGTCGGCAAAATGCTTCTGCAATTTCAGCACGCGGTCGCGCAGGCGGCCCAAATCGTCGCCGAGCTTGATCACCTCGGTGCGGATCTGGTCGGCGGCGTCGCGCATGCGCGCGTCCTTCATGATCTGCTGCATCACCTGGATCGCGAGCATCAGCAGCGAAGGCGACACCAGCACGACGCGGGCGCGATAGGCCTTCTGGATCACGTCGTCGAAACCGTCATGGATCTCGGCGTAGACCGATTCCGACGGCACGAACATCAGCGCCATCTCCTGGGTCTCGCCGGCGACGAGATATTTGTCGGCGATATCGCTGACATGCTTCATCACGTCGCCGCGCAGCCGCTGCGTGGCGATGCGCTTCTCCTCGTCGGTGCGGGCGTCGTGCAGCGCGGTCATCGCCTCCAGCGGAAATTTTGCGTCGATGCAGAGCGGGCGCTGGTCGGGCAGGAACACCACGCAGTCCGGCCGCTTTCCCGTCGAGAGCGTGAACTGGAACTCGTAGGCGCCCTTCGGCAAGCCGTCCTGGACGATCGCCTCCATCCGCGCCTGGCCGAAGGCACCGCGCGACTGCTTGTTGGCGAGCACGTCGCGCAAGGTCGTCACCTGCGTGGTGAGGTCGGTGAGGTTCTTGTGCGCGTTGTCGATGATGCCGAGCCGCTCGTGCAGGGCGCGCAGGCTCTCCATGGTGTTGCGGGTCGAGTGTTCCATGGATTGGCCGACCCGATGGGTCACCGAATCCAGCCGCTCGTTGACCGCGCGCGCCATGTCGGCCTGGCGGCCGGCCAGCGCCTGGGTCATGGCGTCGGCTCGGCCGGCAGCTTCGCTCTGGGCGTGCAGCACCTGGCTGAGGCGCTCCTCGAGCTCGTCCGCGCGGATGGCATTGGCCATGGCGAGTTCCGCACCGCGCCGTCCCGAGCGCGCGATCACCACCGCGATCACCACCAGCAGGATGACGACGAGGGCGCCGAAGCCGATCAGCGCATCGATCGTGCGGACCGGCCAGTCGCCAGCCAGGAAAATGATCTCGTTCATGGCGGCCCTTGTAGCCGATTCGACACCCTCCGCGAACGAATAGCGAACACTTATGGTTAATAGCCCCCTAATTTTTATGGTTAACGAAACCTGAAGTTTTATGGTTAGCGGAGGGTTAACGGAGTTCCTCGCCGCATTGACCGCATCCGGCATGCGGCTTAAATCGCGGCCATGGCCCTCAGAGAAATCATCATCCTGCCCGACAAGCAGCTGCGCCTGGTCTCCAAGCCGATCGAGAAGGTCACGACGGAGATCCGCAAGCTTGCCGACGACATGTTCGAGACCATGTACGACGCGCCCGGCATCGGGCTCGCGGCGATCCAGATCGCGCAGCCCTTGCGGCTGATCACCATGGACCTCGCCAAGCCTGACCCGGACGGCGAGACAAAGCCGGAGCCGCGTGTCTTCATCAACCCTGAAATCATCGCCTCCTCCGAGGATCTGTCGGTCTACGAGGAAGGCTGCCTCTCGATCCCCGAATATTACGAGGAGGTCGAAAGGCCTGCGAAGGTGCGCGTGCGCTTCACCGACCTCGACGGCAAGGTGCACGAGGAGGACGCCGAAGGCCTCTACGCCACCTGCATCCAGCACGAGATCGACCATCTCAACGGCGTGCTGTTCGTCGACTATCTGTCAAAGCTCAAGCGCGACCGCGTGATCAAGAAGTTCGAGAAAGCCGCCAAGCGCGCGGAGTAAGTCATTTGTAAGCGCTGGTGCTGCCGCGAACTCCCATGCGCTCCCTCCCCCCTTGCGGGGGAGGGCGGGGGAGAGGGGTAGCCCAGGCGGAAGTCTAACCGGGGCGAAGAACTGGTCCGTGCTCATACCGAGAGAGCGCGTCGTGTGGCACCCCTCTCCCTAGCCCTCCCCCGCAAGGGGGGAGGGAACATACCGAGTCCTTGTCATGCCCCTCCGCCTCATCTTCATGGGCACGCCCGATTTCTCCGTGCCGACGCTGCTCGAGCTGGTCTCGCACGGCCACGAGATCGCGGCGGTCTATACGCGCGCGCCCAAGCCCGGCGGACGGCGCGGCCTGCAATTGCAGCCGACCCCGGTCGAGGAGGCCGCGCGAAAGCTCGGCGTTCCCGTGCTGACGCCGAAGTCGCTGAAGACGCCCGAAGCGCTCGACGAGTTTCGCGCCTTCGACGCCGATGCCGCCGTCGTCGTCGCCTACGGCATGATCCTGCCGCAGGCGATCCTCGATGCGCCGAGGCTCGGCTGTTACAATCTGCACGCTTCGCTGCTGCCGCGCTGGCGCGGCGCCGCGCCGATCAACCGCGCGATCATGGAAGGCGATGCCGAGAGCGGCGTCATGGTGATGAAGATGGATGTCGGTCTCGACACCGGTGACGTCGCCATGGCCGAGCGCATCGCGATTCCCGACAACATGACCGCGGTCGATCTGCATGACCGCCTCTCCCGGCTCGGTGCCGATCTGATGGTGCGCGCGATGGCCGCGCTCGCCCGCGGCGGGCTCCAGCTCAAAAAGCAGAGCGAGGATGGCGTCACCTACGCCGCCAAGATCGACAAGGCCGAAGCCCGGATCGACTGGACCAGGCCTGCGCGCGCCGTGCTGCGCCACATCCACGGCCTGTCGCCGTTTCCCGGCGCCTGGGCCGAGCTCGAGAATGCGCGCGTAAAAATCCTGCGCTGCGAGCTGGCGAAGGGCTCCGGTGCACCCGGCGAGGTGCTCGACGACCAGCTCACGATTGCCTGCGGCGAGGGCGCGATCCGCATCCTCGAGCTCCAGCGCGAGGGCAAGGCGCGGATGCAGGCCACGGACTTTTTGCGCGGCGTGCCGGTGAAGCCGCCGATGCGGCTGGCCTGATGCCCCGCTACAAGCTCACCATCGAATATGACGGCGCGCCGTTCTTCGGCTGGCAGGTGCAGGACACGCTGCCTTCCGTGCAGGGCGCGTTAGAGGCGGCGGTGAAGGCGATGACCGGCGCGGATCTGCGGGTGCATGGCGCGGGCCGCACCGACGCCGGCGTACATGCGCGCGGCCAGGTCGCGCATGTCGACATCGAGAAGCAGTTTCCGCCGGGCCGTTTTCGCGACGGATTGAATGCGCATTTGCGCCCGCATCCGGTGGCGGTGCTGGAGGCCGAGATCGTTCCTGACACCTTCGAGGCGCGCTTCTCGGCCGTTAAGCGGCACTACCGCTACCGCGTCGTCAACACCCGCGCCAATCTCGCGCTCGATGTCGGCCACGCCTGGCGCGTGCCGCGCCGGCTCGATGCCGATGCGATGCATGCGGCGGCACAACGCCTGCTTGGCAAGCACGACTTCACGACGTTTCGCGACACCGAGTGCCAGGCCAAGTCGCCGGAGAAGACGCTCGACCAGCTCGACGTGCACCGTGACGGCCGCGAGATCACGATTCTCACCTCGGCGCGCTCGTTCCTGCACAGCCAGGTGCGCTCGATGGTGGGATCGCTGGTCTGGGTCGGCGAGGGCCGCTGGACCGCGGACGATCTCACCGCAGCGCTCGCAGCCCGCAACCGCGCGGCCTGCGGCATCGTCGCGCCGCCTGACGGGCTGTATCTGATGAAAGTGGATTATTGAGGAGGGAGACACGAACGCTCCCACTCCATCATCGGTGTCATGCCCCGGCTTGACCGGGGCATCCAGTACGCCGCGGCCTCTCGGCTCAATCACTGCCGTCTCTGGAATACTGGATCGCCCGGTCAAGCCGGGCGATGACAGCGGAGTAGGAGGCGACGATGGAGTGTAAGGCGGCAACGCCCTACCCAAAATACCTTGTCAGTATCCCCCGATACACCTGCGTCAATCTCTCCAAATCCACCACCGGCACGCGCTCGTCGACCTGGTGCATGGTCTGGCCGACCAGGCCGAACTCGATCACCGGGCAGTAGCTCGAGATGAAGCGCGCGTCCGAAGTGCCGCCTGATGTCGACAGCTCGGGCTTGCGCCCCGTCACCTCTTCGATCGCGGAGACCGCGAGGTCGGTGAACGGGCCCGGCTTGGTCACGAACACGTTCGAGTTCGACGGCTCCCAGACGATGCGGGCCTTGATGCGGTTGCCGCAGGCTTTCGTCAGGCGCATCTCGACCAGCTCGCGCAAGGATGCCTGGGTGTGGTTGTCGTTGTAGCGGATGTTGAATTTTGCGCGGGCCTCGCCGGGGATGACGTTGTTGGCCTTGTTGCCGACGTCTACCGAGGTGAATTCGAGATTGGAGGCCTGGAATTGCGCGCTGCCATGATCGAGCGGCTCGTCGCTGATCGCCACGATCAGCCGCGAGATATCAGGCACCGGATTGGACGCGCGGTGCGGATAGGCGACATGGCCCTGCACGCCGTCGACATAGAGCGTGCCGGATTGCGAGCCACGGCGGCCGACCTTGATGGTGTCGCCGAGCGTCTCGACGTTCGAGGGCTCGCCGAGCACGCAATGGTCGAATTTTTCGCCGCGCTCCGCGGCCCATTTCAGCAGCTTGATGGTGCCGTTGATGGAGACGTCTTCCTCGTCGCCCGTGATCAGGAACGAGATCGAGCCCGTCCCGTCCGCGCGCGGCGTGCCGCCGTTGGCGGCGAGATGCTCGAGCACGGCTGCGACCGAACAGGCGATGCCGCCCTTCATGTCGACCGCGCCGCGGCCGTGCAGAAAGCCGTCCTTCACCTCGCCCGAGAACGCGCCGACGCTCCAGGCGTTCTCGTCGCCGGGTGGCACCACGTCGGTGTGGCCGGCGAAGGTGATGTGCGGGCCTTCAGTGCCGATCCGCGCATAGAGATTGTCGACGTCGGCTGTGCCTGCTTCGCTGAAGGTCACGCGGTGACAAGTGAAGCCGGCAGCGTTGAGGGCTTTCTCAAGCACCCCCAGCGCACCGGCATCGACCGGGGTTACCGAGGGGCAGCGGATGAGATCGCGGGCAATCGAGAGAGCATCGGTCATGCGCCCCGCTTAACATGCATGCTGCCGGGTGGGCTAGCGCTGGGCGGCACCAATTCGAGCTCGCTTTGCTGGTCCCAGCTTTTTGCAGGGGACGAGCCGTCCTCGGTCTTGGCCAATGGATCAGGACCGAACCGGTTATCGCCGACGCTGCCTGATACGATGAACATCTCGACAAACCCCCGCAGCCACAGGATGGACGCGACCAGCCAGAACGGAAGCATCCAGGTGGAGTTCGGCAGCAGGTCCGAGAATTGGTTGTACAGGCCGGGCAGGAAGAAGAACGGAACGAGCCACCAGCCACTCCTGTCGCGATCATGCAGCCGCTTGATCGCCGTCGCGAGATACATCCAGAGGAACAGCGACAAGCCGAACGCCTTCAGGATCAGGTTGGTGCGATCAACGGGCGTCAGCGAGCGATAGGCCCGGGGATCGAAGAGGTCGTCGAGGCCGAAGTCGAAATCGAGTTTCAGGGATAGCTTCAACGCCCCCTCGGCGTTGATGAGGTGGATCACCTGACCGATGATTCCCAGCAAGGCTGCCAGCACCGCGACGATCAGCAGCGCCTGCCACAGCAAAGCGCGGTTGATGCGGCCGTCGAAGCGGAAGAGGTACCAGGTCCAGTCCATGCGAGGGGCTCCGGGCGGTGCGGGCCGCCCGGGAATTGGTCGCGATGGGGAGAAGGAGGGTTCGATACGGTAGCAAACCCGTCATCCTGAGGTGCGAGTGGCGCGATGCAAAGCATCGCGCCGGGAGCCTCGAAGGATGGGCGGCCGGGATGTGGCGGCAGCCGGGCCGTCGCCCTTCGAGGGCCGCCGAACGGGCGGCCACCTCAGGGTGACGGTAAGGGAATGGCGCTGGTGGCGCCGATCAATCCCGCAGCAGCTCGTTGATGCTGGTCTTCGAGCGCGTGCGCTCGTCGACGCGCTTGACGATCACGGCGCAGGCCGTGCTCGGGCCGATCTGGCCGTTCTTCATCGGCTTGCCGGGCAGCGCGCCGGGCACGACCACCGAATATTCCGGCACCTCGCCGATGAAGATCTCGCCGGTCTCGCGGTCGACGATCTTGGTCGAGGCGCCCAGGAACACGCCCATCGCCAGCACGGCACCCTTGCGCACGATCACGCCTTCGGCGACCTCGCTGCGCGCGCCGATGAAGCAATCGTCCTCGATGATCACGGGCTCGGCCTGCAGCGGCTCGAGCACGCCGCCGATGCCGGCGCCGCCGGAGATGTGCACGCGCTTGCCGATCTGCGCGCAGGAGCCGACGGTCGCCCAGGTGTCGACCATGGTGCTCTCATCGACATAAGCGCCGAGGTTGACGAAGGACGGCATCAGCACGACGTTCTTGGCGATGAAGGCCGAGCGGCGCACCACAGAACCCGGCACCGCGCGAAAACCGGCATCGCGAAAACGGTTCTCGCCCCAGCCCTCGAACTTCGAGGGCACCTTGTCCCACCAGGTCGCCTTGCCCGAACCGCCGGGAATGACGCCCATGTCGTTGAGGCGGAAGGACAGCAGCACGGCCTTCTTCAGCCACTGATTGACCTTCCACTTGCCATCGGCCCCGCGCTCGGCGACCCGCGCCTCGCCCTTGTCCAGGATCTCCAGCGCCTGGTCCACGGCCTCGCGCACCTCGCCCTTGGTCGAGGTCGAGATGCCGTCACGCGCGTCGAAGGCGCTGTTGATGGTGGATTCGAGGGCGGACAGGGACATCGGGATTTCCTCTGGGAAATGAGAATTTTGACGGATTGGGGCGCTTTTTCGGGATTTGCCGGGGAGGAGTCAAGGCATACTCCGCCGTCGTCCCGGGCTCGCTTCGCGCCCCGGGACGACGGCGGCTATTTGGGCGACAGCTTGCCCAAAAACCCCGTCAGGTCATCCGTGACGTGGTCGACATGGGGCGCGTCCCGGCCTTCCAGTTCCCAGTCCTCCCGCACCACTTCCTTGGTGCCGTCAGGCACCACCAGCACGGTGGTCATGCCGAGCGCGTGCGGGACGGTGAGGTTGCGGGCGAGGTCCTCGAACATCGCGGCCTTGGTCGGATCGACCGCATGGTCGGCGAGGAATTTTTGATAGGTCAGCGGCGACGGCTTCGGCTCGAACCCGGCGGCGATGATGTCGAACACGCCGTCGAAATGCGAGGCGAGGCCGAGCCGCGCCAGCACGGCATCGACATGGTCGACCGAGCCGTTGGTCAGGATCAGCTTGCGCCCCGACAGTTTTGCGATGGCCTCGCCGAGCGCCGGGTTGGGCTCCAGCGGCGAGTGGTCGATCTTGTGGACGTAGGCGAGGTAGTCGTCGGCGTGCACGCCGTGCAGGGTCATCATGCCGCGCATGGTGGTGCCGAAGCGCTGATAATAATCCTTCTGGATCCTGCGCGCTTCCTCCGGGCCGACGTTCAGCCAGTTGCAGACGAACTCCCCGATCCGCGCGTCGACCTGCTGCCACAGATTGACGTGATGCGGGTAGAGCGTGTTGTCGAGGTCGAACACCCAGGTGTCGACGTGGGCAAAGGTGCGCAAGGAGGTCATATCAAATCTCTATCGGTTGGGTGCAAGCGCCGCCCCACTCTCCGCTGTCGTCCCGGACAAGCGTAAGCGCAGATCCGGGACCCATAACCACAGGGAGGAATCGTTTGCGGGATCGTAGTTACATCGTGCCCAACAACTGCGGCCTGTGGTTATGGGTCCCCGCGTTCGCGGGGACGACAGCGGAGTTTGTGGCGCGGTCTGACCCATCACGGTATCGCAAAGCGGAGCGTCTTGCCGCCGCTCGACATATCCACCACGCCAAAACCCGTCGCCGCGAATCCGCGCGCGCCGCAATCGGCCTGCTCGTTGGTCTCGAACTTGGTCTCGCGCGTGCAGAGCTGTTTGTCGCCGCCCCAGTTCAGCGGCTTGTCCTTCAGCTTGATGACGCGGTTGTCGGGATCGATGGCCTCCGCGAAGCTGAAGATCTGCTTCGGCTGCCCGGTCACATCGGGGTGCAGGCACGTCTTGGGGTCGATGCGATACCAGCCGCGGCTCGTTACGGACTTGCCGTCGTCGGTGGCGACCGCCGCCATCACCTTGTGCGGCGTGTCGTTGCACCAGGTAAGGCCGGTTGCAGAAGGCGTCTGCACCGCATCGACCATGGTCTTGAAGAAGTTCGGCGACGACATGATGTCCGCCGCCAGTCCGCGGCTCTTCAGGAAGGCGGCCAGTGCTGCTTGCGTCTTCGGCCCGTCGACGCCGTCGATCGGCGCTGCGTCGTAGCCCGCGATCACCAGCAGCCGCTGGATGCCGGCGAGGCGCGCCTGCTCGTCGTCATATTCGGAATCCTCGGCGAGATAGGCCGTGAAATTGCCGTCCGCGGCTTGCGTCGGCGTGATCTGGGTGAACGCGGCCTGGGTCTGGCCGCTGCGGCATTGCCGCGCAGCCGCGATGACGAAATTGTCCTGCGCCACGCATAGCATGTCGCTGCCGTTCTGCGGGATCGGCGAGGCGCCGTAAACGCCGAGCGCGCGGGCGTTGAGCAGGATGCGGTCGGCGGAGAGCGTACCCTGCACCACGACGCGGCAGGTGGCGGGATCGATCCTGAACCAACCGCGCGTCGCGGTCGCCGCCTTGTCGTCGATGCCGATCGCGGCCTCGACGACATAGGACATGCGGTTACAGATCTTCAGGTCGGCCAGGGCGGGCGCGGAGGAGAAGAATAACGAGACGGCCGCGGCGGGCAGTGTCATCAGGAAGCGGGTCAGGGTTGAGCGACGATGTCGCCGAGCCCTCAACTCGTCATGCCCGGCCTTGTGCCGGGCATCCACGTTCTTGGCGCGAGACGAAAGGTCGTGGATGGCCGGGACAAGCCCGGCCATGACGGCTTGCTTTGGCCCGCTCATCATCACTTATGGATCAGCGTTCCCGTGCCCGTGTTGGTGAAGAGCTCGAGCAGCACCGCGTGCTGCATCTTGCCGTCGATGATGACGACGCCCTCCACGCCCTGTTCGAGCGCGTAGATGCAGGTCTCGACCTTCGGAATCATGCCGCCGGAAATGGTGCCGTCGGCGATCAGCTTTCGCGCGTCCTTCACCGAAAGCTGCGGGATCAGCTTCTTCGACTTGTCGAGCACGCCAGGCACGTCGGTGAGCAGCAGCAGGCGCTTCGCCTTCAGCGCGCCGGCGACCGCACCGGCAAAGGTGTCGGCGTTGACGTTGAGCGTCTGGCCGTCCTTGGAGGTCGCGAGCGGCGCCAGCACCGGGATCAGCTCGTAGCCGATCAGCTGGTTGAGCAGCGTGAGGTCGACCTTCTCGGGGTCGCCGACGAAGCCGAGATCGATCGCCTTCTCGATGTTCGAACCCGGATCGACGATGGTGCGCGTCGTCTTCGACGCCTTCACCATGTTGGCGTCCTTGCCCGACAGGCCCACGGCCTTGCCGCCGGCTTCGTTGATGTAGCCGACGATCTGCTTGTTGACGGAGCCGGCCAGCACCATCTCGACGATCTCGATGGTCGCGGCATCGGTGATGCGCAGGCCTGCCGCGAACTCCGACTGGATGCCGAGGCGCTTGAGCATGGTCGCGATCTGCGGCCCGCCGCCATGCACCACCACCGGGTTGATCGCGGTCTGCTCGAGCAGCACGATGTCGCGGGCAAAGTTCTTCGCGGTCTCCTCGTCGCCCATGGCATGGCCGCCATATTTGATGACGATGGTTTCCTCGTCATACTGCTGCATGTGCGGCAGCGCTTCGGACAGGATGCGGGCCTGGTCGAGCGGGGAGATGTCGGTCATGAGGCGGATCTCGCTGGCGGGACTGTCGGTGCGCGTTCTATCCGATTGGCGGGCGCGGCGCAAAGTGATGTTCTTCCCCTCTCCCCTTGTGGGCCTGTTGCGTAATTCGTCAATTGTGATTCCCTAGGGCAAAGCCTTGGAGGGTAGCGATGGCGGTCAAGCGGACGGGACAGCCGAGCTTTGTGGAAGCGCTGATGCCGAAGGGGGCCGGCGCCAATGCGGCGCTGGATCGGCTGGCTGGCCTGGTCAAGTGGTACCGGTTCGAGAAGCTGATCGGCCATTTGCGGGATGAAGGGAGCCCCGGTCGA
>NZ_JADPIU010000023.1:0-25503 GCF_023073075.1 Bradyrhizobium sp. 61
GGACATCCGATCAACCGTCTCGACGAACTGCTGCCGTGGCTTTGGAAACCAGAGATTCATGTCAAGACCTGACTGACGTGCAAGAACCGGACGCATACGGTCGTGTTGTGCGCTTCATCTCACCCATTGTCGCTTCCTCTCTCTGCTGTGACAAGACCTTTGCATCGACGCCACGAGGCGTTGTCGAAGGCGAGAGTCCGGGTGCGCCGTGCACTCTTGCGCGCTCATCGACGGCATAATTTCGCTGCAGCAAGGCAGCGCGGACGCCATCGCGGCGCATCTTTCCATCGGTCTGACGGAGCCACATCACAGGCACTCCCGCGTGGTCCAATCGCACCTTGCGGGGCGTGGCCACAGGCAAGATAACGTGCGTTCCGTCGTCGTGGATCTGCACCAGGTCTCATCCGCCAGCGGCGGAGCTCCGTGTTCAAACGACCGTGTTCACCGTGTCAGCGATCTCCCAAAATTCGCCCGCGCGCGTCATGCGTGGGCCCCGAGTAGCTTGCGGTCCTTGGCGGCCGCGCGCGCGTTCACGTCCGCCGGTGAAGCGTCCGGATCGCCGCAGTAGAACGTGTCATCGACCCACATCGCATGCATGATCACGGCGAGTTTGCGCGCCACCGCCACCGTCGCCTTGCGGTGGGAGGCGCGCTTGGCCAGCGTCAGACCCCAGCTTTTGACCTTGTCCTTCTTCTTGTAGCGGGTCAAAAGCGCGCTCGCCGCCTCGTACAGCGCGCGGCGGACATCGCTATCGCCGGCCTTGCTGATCCGGCCCTGCACGTCGATCGAGGAGCCGGACTGCCAGCGCCGCGAGGTCAGGCCAAAATACGCGGCGACATCGCGCGAGCGCCTAAATCGGGAAGGATCGTCAACCGCGGTCATGAAGCTCAGCGCCGCGATCGGGCCGACCCCGGGAATCTGCATGAACCGCCGGCACAGCTCGTGGCTCGCCATCAGCTTCACGACCAAATTGTGCAGCCGGCAATACTCCTTCCACAATGCAGCGCGCGCATTCAGCATGGCGTCGATCAGCTCGCTGACCAGCGCATCATGGGCCACCGCCTCGCGCACCGCTTGCGCAAAACTGCCCCGCCCGACCCGGTTCAAGCGGATGCCAAACGCCTTCAGCGAGTGCCGAACCGCGTTCTCCAGATCCAAAAACTTGCGCTTCAGATTGCGCCGGTGGGTCAACAGCAGCCGCAGCCGGTAGCAGGCTTCGCTCTTGATATGGGCCTTGCGGAACCAGCCCGTGCGCATCAAATGAGCGATGCCGAGCGCGTCCGTCTTGTCGGTCTTGTTGCGCTGCGCCTTCAGCGCCGCGCGGACGTGCAGGGTCTCCAGGCACACCGCCGGCAAGCCAAGTTTTAATAGCTCCGGATGCAGCCAGGGCGACAACGCTCCCGCCTCGTGACCGAGCCGGCGCAGCCGCGCGAGATAAGGTTTGAGCGCCGCTTTGATCGCGTCCGGATCGGTCGCCACGGTGGCCTGAAGCGCCACCTCGCCCTTGTCGTCGACCACGCAAATTGCGCTCTCGTCCATCCCGACATCCAGTCCACAGAACCATTCCATCGCACGCCTCCCGCGTTGCTGAGGCGACGCAGTTTGCGCGATATTCAGCCGGCGAGCCACGTGATCGGCCGCCGCAAATCCCGGCGCAGACCGATTACGGGCGGCACTCGCTCGGTCTGCGGTCTGCGGTCTGCGGTCTGCGGTCTGCGGATCAAGATGGCACTGCGACCTACTTTCCCCTATCATCACAAGTGATCAAGCGCCTGGCTATTATTGTGCCGGACTTGGTCAAGACGCGCGTCGACACGCCCATAAGTGCGAGGTCATAGCGTGACATCGAACCAAACCGCTACAGCCTGATCCTCCGAGCCGTCACCGAAATGCGGTGAGGACCCTGACGCATGCAGGCGTTTTTCAAGGGAGGAACGCTCATGAACTTCAAGCAAATTGCTATCGGCATCTTGACAGTCACGTACCTCGTCGGGGCAGCGATGCTTCTGCCGAACGTTGGCCAAGCTGAGGATGCTAAGGTGAAGACGGCGATGGAGCTCTTGGAGTCGATGGCGAACAAACTAGGTCCGCCAAGGATCGAAGGGACAGATGCTGTCGCCGGTAAGGAGGTGCCTGCCATTTATTTTGGTTCAACCAAGATGAACAACAATTTCGACTTGGTTGATGAGGTCGTGAAGCAAGCTCAGGGGACGGCCACGATCTTCGTGAAGAGCGGTGAGGAATATGTCCGCGTCACCACCAACGTGAAAAAGGATGATGGCTCGCGAGCGATCGGAACCATTCTGGATCCCAAAGGCAAAGCGATCGAGTCCATCAGGAAAGACGAAGCGTTCTATGGAGAGGTGGACATCCTCGGCAAACCCTACATCACAGGGTACAAGCCGATACGGGATTCGTCGAAAAACGTGATCGGAATCTACTACGTAGGTTATTTGAAGTAGACCGTCCGCCGCCTGACCCGTCGGGTTTACTAGAGGCTATGGCGGCCTGAACGGCGCAAAACACCTTGGGGCGTGACTGTGGCCGCAATGAGAGTCATGCCGGCCCCCCTCGTGCGGCCCTAGTCCCGCCAGGCGCAAAACACCCGCAAGATCGCAGGCCGTCGCAGATTGGCCGGTTGGAGCTCATAATCGGCCACGGCATCATAGCGCCACGGCGAAGCAATAGTGCCCATCTTCATCGGCCGTGGCGCGCCATTTTGCGATATTCTACGATTTTCTACGATGCAGCCCCGGTTCGGGAGCGCAATGTCGCGCGGCGCTTTCGCCCATAGTGACGCATCCAGCTGCGCACTTTGGTCATCGAGACAGCGGAGCCGCAATCTTCAGTCTAGTCAGGAGCGCACCCGCGTTCCGGCCAACATCTTGCGCGCCTCGTTCAGGGCCTGTGCTTCCGCCTCCGCCCTGGTGGGACCCTCACCGCGCGCGAGGCGTGTGCCGGGGCTGACATTGTCCACCTCGCAGCGATATCGGTTGTCCAGCTTGTACGAAATCACCCCGATCTTCCAACCACCTAGGTGCTCCTTGCGTCGCTGATAGCCGTCGGCGTGCAGCCAAGTCCTTCCGGCATAAAATGCGGCTTTCTCGACCAGGCCCGCTTGCGACCAATGGTGGGCGAGGATTTCAGGATGCAGCTCCACCGTATCCGGAAACTGATCTTCCAGCACTTGCGCAATCCGCGCGTGAAGCTCCTGCCGTCGGCTCCGCAACAAGGTCGCATACGCCGCATCCCGGATCAGCGCGTGCTTGAACGTGTAGGTCGCGTTCGGCGGCCTGCCGCGACAGAAGACCAACTCGGAACGGACGAGGCGCTCCACGGCCTCTTGCAAGGTGCTTTCCGGTAGCGGGACCAGGGCGGCCAACAACTCGTATGAAAACTCGCGGCCAATCGCGGCGCCGATTTGCGCGACCTCTCGGATCGGCGCCAACCGATCCAGCCGCGCCATCAGCGAGGCATGCAGCGTCGTTGGGATCGCCAGCGGAGGCACCGGACCGGTCAAGACATACTGGTCACCCGCATTCCTTAGCAGACCGCTTTCCAACACCGTCTTGGTCAGTTCCTCGACGAACAGCGGTACGCCGTCGGCGTGGGCGGTAATTTGATCAAGGATAGCCGAGGGCAGATGCTTGTTACCGGTGAGGCACTTCACCAATTCGGCGCCGTGTTGGCGGTCCAGACGGTTGAGCGCCAATGTCGTCACGTGCGCGTCGCCAGTCCACGGCGATTGGAATTCTGGCCGAAAGGTCATGATCAGCAACACGCGCAAGGACGAGACCCGCTCCACCGTCAGCTCGAGCAACTCGAGCGAAATCGGATCGATCCAATGTACGTCCTCGAAGACCATCAGCACCGGGCAATGCGCAGCCAGCCCGGCGGCCTGCGCGAAGAGCGCCTCCAGGGTTTCCTCTTTGCGCCTCTGCGGATTGAGGTTTGGCGGCGGGTAGCGATCGCCGCCGATCGATAGCAGGTCCGCCAACAGGGCGGTGGCTTGCTTCGTGTCCTTTGTCGATGGGGCGAGGATCGCCTCGAGCTTGCCAAGCCGGCGTTCGACGTTGTCGTCCCGCTCAAATCCGGCGGCGTGCTCCAATTGGCTGACGATGGGATGAAGCGCAGTGTCCGCATGGTGGGGCGAACAGAAGAAGCGCAGCCGAATGTGCGGTTCGCCGCTCAACCGTTCTTCGATCGCCTCGGTCACGCGCGACTTGCCGATGCCTGGTTCGCCAGAGAGCAGCACGACCCGGCCATCGCACCTCTTGGCCTGCTGCCAACGGCGCATCAAGAGATCGAGTTCTTCGTCGCGGCCGATCAGCGGCGTGGTGGTGCTGGTGGCGTGGAGCGCCTCGAAGCGGCTCTCGATGGCGCTCGGGCCGACCACCTGCCATGCCTGCACCGGATCGGCGAAGCCTTTGAGCGTCGCGGCGCCGAGGTCGCGATATTCGAACAGCCCGCCTGTCAGGCGCCTTGTGTCGGCGCCGATCACGACGGCGTTCGGGGCCGCCAAACCCTGCAGCCGCGCAGCTAGGTTCGGCGTTTCGCCGACCACCGCTTCCTCCTGAGCCGCGCCTCTTCCGATCAGATCGCCGACCACCACCAGGCCCGTGGCGATGCCGACGCGCAGTTGCAGCTTCAGCTCGCCCGGCAGCGGCAGCACGGTTGCGCCGATGGCCTCAACCAGAGCCAGGCCGGCGCGGACCGCGCGCTCGGCATCGTCCTCATGGGCGTGCGGGTAACCAAAGTATACAAGCACGCCGTCGCCCATGTATTTGGCGACGAAGCCCTCGAACCTCGCGACAATTTTTGCGCAGCCATCGTGGTAGACTCGCAGCACGTCACCCATGTCTTCGGGGTCGAGCCGCGCCGAGAGCACGGTTGAGTTGACGAGATCACAGAACATCACGGTGAGCTGCCGGCGCTCGGCGGATGCTCTGGCCAACACGATGGGTGAAGTCGGAACGGCCGACGTGGCGGCGGTTGGATCGCAGTTGCTCGCCGTCAGCCTCTTACCGCACGCGGGACAGAACTTTGCACCTGAGCGAATGGCCGCGCCACAGGATGGGCACCGCCCGGGAAGAGCCGCGCCACACTCGTCGCAAAACTTGCTCTCCTCCGGAATGTCGGCCCGGCAGCTCGGACATTCCATGTGCCGCTCCCTGGCGCGGTCAGCCGCGTTCTGTTTCAAAGTCTAGCACAACGAGCCCCTTGCAGGCGCCGCTGTCTTGCCCTGATTCCAACGACAAAAAGCCGCGCCCGAATTGGGCCCGCCAATACCGATTTTTGCGCGCGCAAATTGTTAGCGCGGCGGGTACACCCGCGTTCTCACCAACATCTGTCTTGCCCTATTCAGCGCCTCGGCTTCCGCCTGCTCGCGGGTGGCCCCTTCGCCTCGGGCCAGTCGGGCCCCCGAGCTGACATTGTCCACCTCGCAGCAGTACCGGCCGCCGAGCTTGTACGAGGCGATGCCAATGTCCCAGCTTTCGAGGCGATCTCGCCGGCGCCGATAGTCCTCGGCACGCAGCACCGTTTCGCTTTGCATGGAGCTCTCCTCCTTCCAGAATCACGCCGCAGCGCGCTCGATTGGCGCGCGGACGAGGTTGCCCCACTCGGTCCAGGAACCGTCGTAGTTCTTCACGTCGGGGTAGCCCAGGAGGTACTTGAGCACGAACCAGCTGTGGCTGGAGCGCTCGCCGATACGACAATAGGCGATCGTCGGACGATCCGGGGTCACTCCCTCGCCCTCGTAGAGAGCACGAAGTTCGTCTGCCGACTTGAAGGTGCCGTCCTCGTTGCAGACCCTCGCCCAGGGGATGTTCCGCGCGCCCGGCACGTGCCCGCCGCGCTGGCAGGTCTCGGGAAGGCCGGGCGGCGCCAGGATCCGCCCCGTGAACTCGTCGGGGCTGCGCACGTCCACCAGCGCAGCGCTCTGTTGCGCCGCGGCCACTTGCGCATCGCCGAGATAGGCGCGGATCGAAAAATCGGGTGCGCCGGGCATCGTGTAGCTGCTGCGGGCGATCTGCGGCACGTCCGTCGTCAGCTCGCGCCCTCCCTCGAGCCATTTGCGGCGTCCGCCGTCCATCAGGCGAACGTCCGAGTGGCCGTAGATCTTTATCTGCCACAGCGCCCAGGCGGCGAACCAATTGTTGTTGTCGCCGTACAGGATCACGGTCGTGTCGTTCGCAACTCCCGCCTCTTCCATCAGGCGCTGGAAATCGCCGGGCGGGATGATGTCACGCTGCAACGTGTCGCAGAGCTGCGTCGTCCAATTCCAGGCGATCGCACCCGGAATATGCCCTTGGTCGTACCCACCCGTGTCGACGTCGACTTCGACGACACGAACGTTCGGATCGCTCCGGTGCGCCACCACCCAGGCGGTGTCGACCAGCATTTTGGGATCAGCATACTGGCTCATGAGAATCCTCCCTGTTGGTTTCCACGGACATCGGCGTCCGTGCAGCGGTGCCAGTGTGGTCACTCAGCTCGAACGAACCGTCCACTGAGCCGGCCCCTACATCAGCGCGTCCACGAGCGCCTCCGTCGAGGATGACTCTTTGGCCTCATCGGCCGCCGGCGTCGACGAGCAGCAGCCCACCTAATCCTCGAATGAGAAAGTCACTGCAACTCGCGCAGGGCGAAAATTGCCGTGCGAGAAGCTCAAACACAGGAGACTCGCATTCCAGCATAGGGGGCTACGATGCATCTCCAGTAGGTATTGGATCGCACTTTACGAAGTTTGTCGAGGGTTGAGGAATGCTCGCTGTTTGGCACCTTTGATGAGAAATCCCGACCGGCTGTCTGCTTGTTGCAGTAGACCCGGAAATCACTGGCCCACCCACAGAACGACGTGAATGACCCTGACATGCTGCGAGCCGCTAGTCGAAATCGACCGTCGGGAAGGACAGTAACCTTGCCAGATCGCGAAGTCAGAGCTCAGGTCGGGATCCGCTTGCGCAATTCGGCGATGTGCGACTTTCGTCGCTCGGCGCGCTCGGTGCGGCGATCGAGTACGTGCGACAAAAGCTGCTCAAGACGCTGGGGCTGTAACAAACGCTGCTCGATGTACTCCGCGACCAGATTGTCGAGTTTTTCCATCGGGACAGTGCGGCCCGGACAGCCGGTCTCCCCCTGCCGGGCTTTGGTGCAGCAGGTGTAGTAGCGGTAACGACCGCTCTTGCCGGTGCGCAGCGTCATCGCTCCACCGCAAGCTGCGCAGAAGCAGATGCCGGTAAGGAGCGTGGGGCCGCTGACGATCCTTGGCGCTATCATCGCCGGGCTTCGGCTCTTGAGCAGCATTTGGACGACCTCAAATTCATCCTTGTCGACGATTGCTGGCGCCGCCATTTCCACGATTTCGGTCTCCGGCTTGCGCTCGCGGGTCTTCCAGAACTTGGTGTTGAAGCGATGGCGGCCAACGTACGTCGTCCGGGTCAGCACCTTATGAACGGCATCGACACCCCAGCGCCCGCCGTCGCGGGTGCGGATGCCGATAGCGTTCAGGTGCGTGGCTATGGACTTGATGCCCATCGGCCCCGAGCTTCCGCTGCCCTCGCGCGCCAGGCGGAAGATCAGGCGCACCGTCTCGGCTTGGACAGGATCTATCTCAAGCGTCTTCTTGGTTCGGTGTCCGCGTTGCTCGGATGCCTCCACAATCCGATAGCCGATCGGCGGTAAGGCCCCATTCCAGAAGCCTTGCCGTGCGTTCTCCATCATGGCCCTAAGCGTGTGCTTGGCGTTCTCCTTGGACTGGTACTCGTCGAACAGCGCCATGATCTGCCGGATCATGTTGCTCATGGGGTCGTCGCCGAGCTCCTGGGTGATCGAGACCAACCGGACACCAGCCTTGGCGAGGCGACGGACGTAGAACTCGAGCTGGAACTGATCGCGGAAGAAGCGGCTGAAGCTGTGGACCAGGATCACGTCGAACGCCGGCGGCTTGGTGGTTGCCGCGTCGATCATGCGCTGGAATTCCGGCCGCCGATCGTCGGTCGCGGATAGGCCGGGCTCGACATAGTCAGCCGCGATCTCCCAGCCGCGCGAGGCGCGGCAGGAGCCGCGGGTGCCGTACCGGTTGTTCGCAGATCCGACGCGGGACCGATGTGGTAATGTCCGGTATTGTGGAGAGCGGACGAGAGAGCAGACATGGCGATATCGACGCGAATGACCCACAGGCGAACAAGGCGATGCGCTGGCCTAGACGCCTGAAGCTAGTCTTACGTGGGTGCACCCGCTACCAATCTCAGTCTGCCCAAATTATCGCGCTGCGGCAGTTCTATGCGCGGCTGCACGTTTGCGGTAAAATGTGTGCAAATGCAGCGTGCTTGCGTAGGGACTTAGGTGTTACATCGGCACGAGGTCGTATCGACAGTCATCTGCGGCTGCCGAAGTACTCCCTGCAGAATATCGTCCGCGTCTGCTTAACCCGGAACCAAGAGAGCGGGCGAGGCGCTTTCCCCGGCGAAAGGCGTACACGCGCTCCATAGTTTTTGACCGGAGCAAGCACCATGAGGAGGAAACATCTAAAGCAGCGAGCGGGTTCATGAGCCAAGACATCAATACATGGCTGCGTGCTCTTGGCCTCGGGCAATATTGTGATGTCTTCGCCGCCGGTGATGTCGATCTGAGGGTACTCCCGCATCTTACGGAGACGGATCTTCGCGAACTGGGGGTATCGCTCGGACACCGCAAGATCATCCTGGCGGCGGTTGCCGAGTCCTTCGGGGGCGCGCTATCGGCGGCAGGCGCCAACCATCTCCATTCGAACGGTCTGCCGTTGCCGCGCGCTCCCCCGGAGCGGCCGCCGGAGCGACGCCTGCTGAGCGTCCTGTTCTGCGACCTGGTTGGTTCCACGGAGCTGTCTCGGCGGCTCGATCCCGAGGATCTGCGCGAGGTGCTTCGCAGCTATCAGGATCGGGTCGCCGGCGCGGTCACCCGTTATGGCGGCTACGTCGCCCGATTCATGGGCGACGGCGTCATGGCGTATTTCGGATGGCCATGCGCCTACGAGGACCACGCCGAACGCGCGGTCCGAGCCGGGTTCGAGGCGCTGGGCGCCGTGCAACTGCTGAAGCCCAACGATATTGAGCTCGAGGCCCGCGTCGGCGTAGCCACGGGGCTCGTCGTTGTCGGGGACCTCGTTGGAGGCTCGGTCCGCGAGGAAGGTGCGGTGGCGGGTGAGACGCCCAATCTCGCAGCCAGGCTCCAGGCGAGCGCGCGGCCGAGTCAACTCGTCATAGCGGAGGCGACCAGGCGACTGATCGCCGACGCCTTCGTCGTCGAGGACCTCGGTGAGAAGCCCCTGAAGGGATTCGGGACGGGCATCCGCGTGTATCTCGTCAAGTCCGAGCGAGAGGTCGAAAGCCGCTTCCATGCGGCGCACGCCGGAGAGCTGTCGCCTTTCGTAGGTCGCGTGCACGAGGTCGCGCTGCTCGTTGAAAGGTGGGAGCTTGCGCGCGCAGGAGAGGGACAGGCAATCCTGCTCTCGGGGGATGCCGGCATCGGCAAATCCCGGTTGGTACAGGCCTTTACAGAAAAGCTGGGCGCGGCGCCGAACGTCGTCCTGCGTTTTCAATGCTCGCCCTATCATACCCACAGTACCCTGTTTCCGATTGTTCAGAATCTCGGCCGCGCCGCCGACTTTCGGCCGGGCGATAGCGACCAGCAACGGCTCGACAAGCTCGAGCATATGCTCGCCGAGGTGGGCGCGGACATTCGGACGGTGACACCCGTTTACGCGGAGCTTCTGTCCCTCGATTGGCATGATCGGTACGACAAGATCGACCTGACGCCACAGCAAAGGAAGAGCCTCACACTGCAGACGCTGGTCGACCGGTTCCTGCAGCGCGCCACGCGCTCTCCAGTGCTGATTATTGTCGAGGACGCTCACTGGATCGATCCCACCACGACCGAGCTGCTCGATGCGCTGATGGCGCCAATCAACCGAGCACCGATCATGTTGCTCGTAACACACCGGCCGAGCTGGACTTCTGAATGGCCCAGCCTCTACGGCCATGTGCTGCCGCTTTCCCTCGGGCCGCTGGCAAAGCCTCAGATCGCCGACATGGTGCGGCACATTGCCGGCGCCACTGCCAGCGCGCGCCTGATCGATGAGATCGTCGGCCGGACCGATGGCGTCCCCCTATTCATCGAGGAGTTGGCCCGCTCTCTGGTCGAGCGCGAGGCCGGCGTGGGCGAATTTGAGGTAGGGCTTCCGGCGACGCTGCAAGGCTCCCTGATGTCGCGTCTCGATCGCTGCCAGCCGACAGCGAAAGAAACCGCCCAAATCGCCTCTGTCATCGGTCGCGAGTTCAGCCGAGACCTACTTGCTCATGTATGCGATTTTCCGGCCGACGATCTCGATGCTGCCGTCGCCGAGCTGATGGCGGCGCATCTGGTTCTGAGAGGGGGTCCTTCCGAGGATGCCCTGGCGTTCAGGCACGCCCTCATTCAGGACACGGCATACCAGTCCCTGCTGACAAGCAGAAGACAGCGGTATCATGCGGCAATTGCCCGCGCCCTCGCCGAGTACCGCCGTGAGACAGCGGACACCCAGCCGGAGCTGGTTGCGCGCCACTTCTCCGAGGCCGGACTACCACAGTTGGCCCTGCCGTTCTGGCGGCGTGCCGGCGAGCGCGCACTGGCGCGCTCGGCGAACTACGAGGCCATCGAACATTACGGGAAGGCCCTGGCCATCGCCGAGAGACTGCCCGATTCGGAAGGGCGCGAGGACGCCGTGCTCGGGACAAGAATTGCATTGGGTCAGGCGCAGTCGGCGGCCGGCCATCTGCGACAGGCTTCGGCCACATTCGAGCGCGCCGCCGGCGAGGCACGAGCCCGTGGAAACAGCGATGCACTCGCCAACTGCTCCATCGGATTTGCACACGCCCGGTTCTACTATCACGATTCTCTTGATCCTTCCATCGCGCTGCTGCTCGAAGCTTTATCGGCGATCGAAGGAGGAGACAGCCGCCAGCGCTGCCGGATATTGAGTGCGCTCGGTAGAGCGTTCTTGATGAAAGGCAATTTCGAGCGTGCTGACGTCTTCAATTCCGAGGCCGTCGAAATGGCGCGCCGCCTCAAGGACGACCGCTCTCTCTGTGAAGTTCTGTTTACTCCATTTCTGGTGCCGGCCGCACTCTCGGGGACACAATCCGCGGACCTGCGCAACCGCCTCAGCGAAGCGCTCGCAGTTGCCGATCGACTGAATGACGCCGATCTCCGCACCCGAATCCTTTCTGTGCACATCTATTATTTGGCCGAATTTGGCGACTACCAGGGGATGATCGCGGCTTTGGACCAGTTTCAGTCATCAATCGAAGGCCGTCAGATGCTGCACCAGGAATGGGTTGCGCAGCTAGGGCGAGCCATGCAGGCTCTTTTGATCGGCGACTTTGCGGCCGCCGAGAAGCTCGTTGAGAACGCGTATGCGATGGGTCGCAGGACGCATGGGGAGAGTGTCGAAGGCGTCTACGGCATGCAGATGTTCACGATCCGCCGTGAGCAGGGACGCCTGGCGGAGATTGCCCCTATCATCAAACAGTTGATCAACAACGAACCAGAAGGCAATACCTGGAAGCCCGGATTCGCGCTCGTCGCGACGGAGCTGGGCTTCAAGCCGCAGGCACAAAAGATGCTGGACGAGTTGCGGCAGACCGATTTCGCCTTCCCAATGGATGCGAAGCGGAGCACGACGCTTTCCTATCTTGCCGATGTCTGTGCGGCGCTCGAGGACGAGCGCTGCGCGCGTGCCTTGTACGATCTGCTCGAACCCTACCGCCACATGACCGTCACGGCCGGTATCGTGACCGTCTGCTACGGATCGGCCGGCCGCTTCCTCGGAGCCCTCGCCGACATGCTCGGCGACTGGGATCGTTCCGAAGAGCACTTCGAGGAGGCGCTACGGATGGACCGGCACATGCATGCATGGCCTTGGCTGGCGCACGCGCAGAACCGATACGCGCACATGCTGCGCCGCCGCGGCCGCCATGGCGACATCGCACATGCCGATGCGCTGTTGAACGAATGTCTGGCGATGGCAAGTCGCCTGAACATGACCGCTCTGCTTACGAGGCTCCGCGGTCAACTGCACTGACGTGCCACGTCGTACACGGGAGAGAGCCATGCCGCGTTTCATTATCGAGCGAAACTTCGCAGAAAAACTGGAGTTCACGAAGGAAGGAGTCGAAAGAGTCGATCTCATCAACGATGAAGAAGGTGTGAAGTGGATCTTCTCCTTTCTGAGTGCCGACAAGCGCAAAACCTACTGTCTTTATGAGGCCGAAAACGCCGACGCCATTCGCAATGCGGCGAGGCGCGCCAATATTCCGGCCGACGCGATCATCGAGGTGGACCAGATAACGCCGGCGATGTTTGCGTGAAAGGTCTCATGGCGCTAGGTCGCCTCCGTGGCCCCCTCATCTCCCGGTCCCCTGCCTTGTCTCTCGTCAGGCCGCCGGCCGCTGCGCGGACGGCTGGACGTTCTGATTCAACCGGAACAGGTTGCCCGGATCGTACTTGGCCTTCAGCGCCGCAAGACGAGCATAATTCGCGCCATACGCGCTGGACACGCGATCGATCTCGTCCTCGGGCATGAAGTTGACATAGACGCCGCCGGTCGCGTGAGGCGCAGTTTCGGCAAAAAGCTGCCGCGCCCACTCGATCGAGCGCCGCTCGTCGGCCGGTTCGCGCCACCGCGTGTGGACATTCATGACAAAATTTGCATTGCGGTGCGGGTAGGCCGTGGCGTCGACGGCCACACGGCTGGTGGTCCCGCCGAGTTGGCCAATGAAAATCTCGCACTCTGCAGTCGGAAGCCTCGCAGCATGGCCCGCGAGGGTGTCGAGAAGGCCGTCGCTCAGCTCCACAAAATTGTGCGACTTCCAGTAATTGTAGGCGCCAGGCGTGAGCAGCGGGTCGAACGCGGTCTGCCATGCCGCGTAGGGCTGCATGCCGATCACGTCGGCGATCGGCTCTCCCAGGGCGCGTAGCGGCTCCAATTCGCGCTTCCCGTCGGCCTCGTCACCTGTATAGCAGACGGCGAAGACGAGGATTTCCTTTCCGTGAACCTCGGTGGGAAGGAAGGGCAGCGGCGGCGCTTGTCTGAGCACCACCCAGACCGTCAGCTCGTCGGGTGCTTTGGAGGCGGCCTGGCGATAGCCCGCGAGAAGCTCCTTTGCCCGCGCAAAGGGATGCACAATGAGTCCCGATAGAACCATTGGGCCAACGGGATGCAGACGGAACTCGAACGAGCTCACGACACCGAAATTGCCGCCGCCTCCGCGGAGCGCCCAGAACAGGTCCGAATTCTCGGTTGCACTTGCTTGAACGAGCTCACCCTCGGCCGTTACCACGTCGACCGAAATCAGGTTATCGGCGGCAAGCCCGAACTTGCGGCTGAGCCACCCGAATCCGCCGCCGAGGGTGAGCCCCGCCACGCCGGTTGTCGAGTTGATACCGAGAGGCGTGGCAAGTCCGAAGGCCTGCGCCTCTTTGTCGAATTCACCGAGCGTGGCGCCCGGCTCTACCCGTGCGGTGCGACGAGCCGGATTGACCCGGACCGAGCGCATCAGGGAAAGGTCGATCAGGAGCCCGCCTTCACAGACGGCGTTGCCGGCGATGTTGTGGCCGCCGCCGCGCACAGCGAGCAACAGGCCGTGCTCACGCGCGAACCGAACGGCACGAACGATGTCCGCGGCGCCTCGGCAACGGACGACCACGCCAGGGTGGCGGTTGATCATTGCGTTCCAGATCGTGCGGGCCTCATCATAGCCCTCTTCCCGAGCCAGGCAGAGATTGCCCCGTAACGTCTGGCGAAGAGCAGCTATGGTATCGCTTCCAAGCGCAATCGCCCCACCCTGCAGCGAGGCCAGCCGGATCTCGGTCATGGTATCTCCTCCAAAAGGTACGGTGTGAGGTTCCGGCAAGCGCCGGCTCACTTCTTCCGGACAGGTATCAGCAGAAAAGCGACCGCTGCATGTGATCGCATGTAGCCGGCGGAGCGAAGAATCGTGTCTGCAATACCGCTCGACATGGCGACCGGTGAATTTCCGCTTAGAGGTTAGTCCTCGCGGCAAAACAATGGTTCACTGAAAAATTGTTTCCAAGTTTATCGCTTTCGAAGCGCCTCAAATAGAGTGAGCTTCCTGTTTTTAGAGATTTAAGAGAGGAACTTCTTCCCTGGGAACCAGGGAGACGGGGCTCGGAGGTTAGCGTGTCGACCACTCCGACCGCTTCTTGGACCAGCTTCTCGTCAGCGGGGCGAAAAACCCGGGAAGAATGACGTCTCTGTTGTCCGATTATGGCCCGAAAGAGAACCGGAAGAACATCTGCTGCGACCGCCGCTATTCCGGGGATGAGCGGACGAGGGCGATGGCACCGAAAACAACGTGATTGGCCCAGATTGGTCATGCCACTTGATCGCTAGTGCGCACCGCGCGGGAATCTTGCAGCCCGCCGTCGGATGAAGGCCCCTAGAGAAATTGGAGTTGGGTCAGTAGGCTCCCGGGATTGCCTGGAAGACCTCGGGGCGGACATCAGGCGGTGCCGTGTCAATGACCGATCAGACCCAACGAATTGCCATTTGTCACCTCTTGCTGCGGGGAACCCGGTGGATGCCCGTAAGCGTAAACAGACAGCTCGGCCCCAACGACCGTTGTGCCCCGGGCGGGGCGGTCATCAGCGCAGTTCTCTGCGCGGTCGTTGAGGGAGATGCAGTCGTTGGATGGACGGAAAGCTCCGGATTCATCGTTAGAGAAATCGGATCGGATGGCACTCTAGCTCCGCTCGATCTCACGCCTGCGGCTCTGGCATTGGACGCACGGTACTTCGACGCAAGCGCGGCCGCGGCAGGAGCGGTTGGTATCAGTTCGTTGATCGCAGAACGTCGCATTCAGGGACAAAAGACCGGCAATCTTTCTGGAGGGTTACGCGAAGCCGCATTCGAGCGCGCTGAAGTACAGATACTCGACAAACTTCAAGGTCATTCTGTTGTAGGAGTTCTGCTTCTCGACCAACGTTAGAAACGAAGGTGTTGGGCATGGCAGCGCGGCGCGCAGCGGCGGCGACTGGCTCATGATCGCTGTTGACCAGATCTTCACCGTTTCGGGGCCGGGCAGAGCACGGCAGCTCTGCCCAGGTACTTCAGACCTCGATTTTCTCGGCGATCTCAATGGCATCATCGATCTCGATACCAAGATATCGAACCGTGCTCTCAATCTTCGTGTGGCCCAGTGGTCACGATTCATAATGCACCTCGGCTAACTCATTGAAAGTCAAGGAGGCGATCACAGGCCTGATCGAGGGAGGGGTGAATGCGTTGCAGGCGCTGCTGATGCTGCGCGCGGATGGCAATCTGGCGGCGAGCCTGCTGCGCGAAGCGGCGCACGTCGACGATCCGGCCTTGATTCAGCCCATCCGCGAGCGGTTCTCGGCGGCAGCCGCCGCGATCGAAAAGAGTCTTGAGGCGTTGCCCCAGTCGCCTGACAACAGGCGGCTGCGCGAGGCGAGCATGGCGCTGATTGTGCTGGGCCGCGGCGCGGACAACGTTTTCGAAGTCCGGTCGCAGGAGCTCCGCGCCGCCGCCGAGACGCGGCGTTCGCTTCAGGTCAAGCGTGAGGGGATGACGGTGGCGGTGGAGGTGGCGCACCGCACGCTATTCGAAACGCTTACGCCGATGGTGGACGACGCCGGCTTCGACCTTGTCACAACCAGCGAGGACGTGACGGCCAAGAGCACGAAGGCGATCACCAGCTTGGTCGAGGGTGGGGCGAACACCTTGCAGGTACTGCTGACGCTGCGCGCCCAGGGCAACCTGGCGGCGGGCCTGTTGAATGAGGCCGCCGGCGTTCCTGATCCCAGTTCACTCATGCCACTCCAGGAGCGCTTCGTAGCAGCCGCGAGCCGCGCGGAGAAGCTGCTCGCGCAGCTTCCCGCCGCGGCTGACAACGATGCGCTCAAGGGCCTCACGGAAAGGCTGATCGCGTTCGGCACGTCCGCAGTAAACATCTTCAATTTGCGACGCGAGGAGCTACGCCAGATCGCGGTTGGTCAGGCGTCCTTACAGGCCAACAACTCGCTCGTCCTGCGTCTCGGCAAGGAGGTGGCGGAACTCGTCCTGGCTGCCCAGAACAGCAGTGATGCAGCGGCGGTCCGCACCGCCCAGGCCATTCGCAATGGCCGGCTCCTGCTTCTCCTCATTACTGCTCTGAGCGTGGTGGGGGCAGTCGTGATCGCGGTGCTGTATGTGATACCCCGAGTCGTCAGACGAGCTATCGCCAATTTTTGGTGACGGCCGGAGCCGGTCAGGCGGCGGCGGTTGCGGGCTGACGGTCGGTCGGCTTGGCGATGACCTCGATCCCGTTGTTGAATGTCACACCGAGAACGAGTTTTGGCAACTGGTTGTGGCCATCGAGACGACGCCAATTTTTCTGGGCGCCCTCGACCAGTTTGAAGACCATCGCGAGCGCGGCCTTGTTGGATAGACAGCCCTTCGATCGGATCGTGCGATGGCGCACGGTGGCGAAGGTGCTTTCGATGGGGTTGGTCGTGCGCAGGTGTTTCCAATGCTCTGCCGGGAAGTCGTAGAAAGCCAGCAGCGTGTCTCGATCCTTGCGCAGGCAATCGGCGGCCGTCTCGTATTTCAGCGCGTAGCTCTCGATGAAGGCGTCGAACGTCAGCTCGGCTGTGGCCTTGGTTTCGGCCATCCATATCTCCTGCAACGCGCGTTTGGCTTTCGGCTGCTGGCTCTTCGGCAGCTTGGCAAGTACGTTGGCGGTCTTGTGCACCCAGCAGCGCTGCTCGCGCGTTTTCGGCCAGACCTCACCGGCCGCCTTCCAGAACCCGAGTGCGCCATCGGCGATGACGAGCTGCGGGGGCACGTCGAGCCCGCGCCGCTTCAGGTCGAGCAGCAGATCGCGCCAGTCGTGCGCGCTCTCGCGGGCGCCATCGGTGAAGCCGACCAGTTCCTTGCGGCCCTCCGGCGTCGCGCCGATCAGCACGAGGATGCACTGCTTTTCGTCTTCGAGGCGGGCTTCGAGATGGATGCCATCAGCCCAGATGTAGACGTAGCGCTTGGCCGACAGATCGCGCTTCTGCCACGCGCCGTGCTCGTCGAGCCAGCCGTCCTTCAGTCGGCCGATGGCGGATGCCGACAACCCGGCAGCATCCTTGCCAAGCAGCGCCGCCAGCGCTTCGGAGAAGTCGCCAGTCGAAATACCCTTCAGATATAGGATCGGCAACAGCGTCTCGATCGACTTCGAGCGGCGCATGTAGGGCGGCAGGATCGACGGCGAGAACCGGATGCGGCCAGGATCGGCAGCGGCCGCCTCACGATCGCGTACACGCGGCTGGCGGACGGCGACCGGACCGATGCCGGTCATCACCTCGCGCTCCGGCAGGTGACCGTGGCGGACGACGCGCTGGTGGCCGTCCCGGGTCTTCAAATCGGCATGCTGGCCGAGAAAGTCCGCGACCTCAGCCTCGACCGCTTTGGCGAGAAGGGCACGTGCCCCGTTGCGCAAGACTTCTGTGAGTTGATCGTCGAAGATTCCTGGCTGAATCAGTTGGATGACGTTATCGTTGGACACGGCATATCGCTCCTTCGGTGGAGAAGTGGAGGCGTCAAGCACCCCCGCGATATGCCGCCTTCCCGATTCCCGCCGTCACCAACTTTCGGCGACAGCTCTCGTCAGACCCATTGAAAACATTGCTGCGGCGATGAGCGGCCTCGCCGCGGGCGATACATCGATCGACGTGCCGGGTCGCGACCGCAGCGACGAGATCGGTCGAATGGCAGAGGCGCTCGGCGTTTTCCGGGACACGGCCATCGAGGTCCAGCGATCGAACCTAAGGGAGATTTGCGAAGGCCGCCGGCGGTTGGCGGTCGCCATCGACAGCATCTCTGAGGCCTTCTCGCTCTACGATGGTGAGGATCGCCTGGTCGTTTGCAACAACAAGTACCGAACACTCCTTTATCCGGGCGACACCTCCATAGAGATATCGCCCGGCATGACGTTCGAAAGCATCGTTCGACGCGCCGCCGAGCGCGGCTACGTCAGGGAGGCCGACGGCCGGGTCGAGGAGTGGGTCCGCGAACGCATGGCCCGTCACCGCGAACCGAGCGGCCCGCACGTCCAGCAGCGAGGCGACGGTCGCTGGATCCTGGTCAGCGAGCGCAAGACCGACGAGGGTAGCACGGTGGCCGTATACTCGGACGTCACAGAGTTGAAACAGCGCGAGAACCAGCTGGCGGAAAAATCGAGGGCGTTAGAGCAGCTCTCGAACCAGCTCGCGAAATATCTTTCGCCCCAGGTATACCAGTCTATCTTCACTGGAAAGCAGGAAGTCAAAATCGCGAGTCGGCGGAAAGAGCTGACCGTCTTCTTTTCGGACATCGCGGGCTTCACCGAGACGTCGGATCGGCTGGAGTCCGAGGACCTGACCCGGCTGCTGAACCATTATTTGACCGAGATGTCGCAGATCGCCCTTTCCTATGGCGCGACGATCGACAAGTACGTCGGCGACGCCATCGTCATCTTCTTCGGCGATCCGGAGACACGCGGCGTCAAGGAGGACGCCCTCGCCTGCGTCGAGATGGCCATAGCCATGCGGAAGAGGATGCTCGAGCTGCAGGCCGTGTGGCGAGCGTCGGGCATCGAAAAACCCCTTCAGTGCCGAATCGGAATCAACACGGGGTACTGCACCGTCGGGAACTTCGGCAGCGAGGATCGGATGGACTACACCATCATCGGCGGCGGCGTGAACCTTGCCTCGCGGCTTGAGGCTGCCGCCACGCCGGGTGAGATCCTCATCTCCTTTGAGACCTACGCGAATGTTCGCGATCAGATTCACTGTGAGGAGCGTGGGCACATATCTGTCAAAGGCATCGCCTACCCCGTCGCGACCTATCAAGTCGTCGACGCCTATGAGAACCTCCGGACTGAGCGCCTGTTCATGCACGAGGAACGCCCCAACCTCAGGCTGGATCTCAATCTCGACGCGATGTCCGCCAGTGATCGCGATCATGCGGCCACGGTGCTACGCGAGGCCTTGAATCGACTGTCGGCGCTCGACCAAGCCTTCACGCCGGGGCCGCACGAGGCGAAGCAAGTCGCGTTCACTCAGGACGGCCCGTGCATTACGGACTCAGGTCAGACATCGCGTGAGGTCTGAAAAGGGTCACAAGCGGCGGTGCCACACCAGCCAAACTGGGTCCGCTTCACCCTGGACAGCAGACATTAGAGATGAAATCGCATGCGGTGACGTACCGCATCGCGCTTGCGGTACGTCAGAAATCGGGGAAAACCGTCAGACTTCGCATTTTCGAAGCCCTGCCCTGTGTTACCAGCCGGAACGGAGGCCGGACTGATCGGATTCGTCTGGGCAGGAGCACTCTCGATGCTGATGTTCAAGGAAAGGCGGCCCACGATCCGGACTCTGCGTGGCTGGGCAATATCGGTGCTGCAGGAAGCGGGAGCCATTCGAGAATGCGAGGAGCACGGCTGGATGCAAGACCGTGCCGATCCGCACGCCCGGGAGCGCGCCCTTACTATCGCCCGAGAGGACCCGCCGCGTGGCGTCTTTCCCGACGAGGCTATTGCCGAACTCATGGACGTACTGGACTCGATCAGCGATGCATGTCCCGAGTGCCCGCTGGAATGCGGTTAGGCAGCCGCACTGGTACCGCTGTCGGGACCGCATCGCTTGCGCACGCGCGCGAGCTCTTGCCAAGCCGTGGCAACGCTGATCCATTTCTGCCGCTCTGCACCATCAGTTGCGACGGCGAGCTTTATGGCCGCGTCGGCCTCTCGTTCGGGATCGTAGTGGTTCTCCATCGAACAGGAATGTAATCGCAGATCGTAAACGATCATGTGAAGCACAGGTCCGTAGGACTCCGGTCCCCGATCTATCGGCCAAGGGCCGACCCTAGCGTCCAAGCCGTCGGACCGAGATCGTTCCTGGCCGGCCGCGGCAACCTCGGAATCAGAAATCTTGCGGACTCCCGCTCCGGAGAGAGCGTATGATCTGGTCCGGGGGAAAGGGATGACTGCTTCAATCAACGAGCGGCCGATGTGTCCGGTATGCAAGCACCGGATGACATTGGCACGCATCTCTCCCGGCAAACGCGGATTTGAGGAGCGCACCTTCGAATGCTCGACCTGCGAACGTATTGAAGTAGTGTCCTTCGCCGTGGATCCAATGAAGACAGATGCGGTCGGCTGGCTAGCAGGCGAGTTGAAGCCGCCTCAATAGAGTTCGGTTGTAGGCGTGAGTGAGGTGTAGCCTGATGGACGGGTCAGGCGAGGCATGACGCTTCAAGGGACGCCGACCAGAGTGGTCCGTAAGTTTCGGTATAACAATCCCATACGGTACATTACTGAACTGAGGCTGCGCCCGATTTCACCAGGCACCTAAGCTGATTTCCTCTGGGGCTTGGCCGTCGGCTTCTTTGCAACCGTATCCTTCGCCCCCTTCTTGCCGGCGATCGGTAACAGCATCTCCTTCTGACCTGACGCGGTCTTCTTCGGCTTCTTCGTCTTTGACGTCTTGACGGATTGCTCCTGGCCGACGCTTCGGCGCAGCGCCTGGACGATTGTCAGTCATCCCATGCGTAGACCTGTTCCGCCGCGATCGGTAGAAACAACAATCCTTACGGGATCGCATTGCGGCAAGACGTTGATTATGTCGCCGGTACCGAGCTTCTTCGGCAGGGAAGCCATCAAGCCTGTGCACGCTCGTTTGTTATTTGCGAGAATGTCCGTAACAGTGATGTCTTGATCTTGCGCGACTTGATCTAGTGCCACCTACATGCGCGACGGGAGACACCGCATGGGAAAGAGCCTCACCTTCGCTATAGGCGACATCCACGGTTGCTTTGAAGAGCTCAGGACCCTCCTTGACTTCTGCGGAATGTGCGCAGGCAGCGTTGAGCACGAATTCGGTCTTGTAGGCGATTATGTCGACCGAGGCTCGGCGTCCGACGAAGTCATTGCATATTTGATTAAAGAGCCGGCCACGGGCCCGCGGCGATTTCGTTGCCTGCTGGGAAACCATGACAGCATGCTTTCCGTGGCTGCGAACCCGGCTCGCACCGATGCTGACCTGATGCAGGGGTGGGCGAACGGCGGGGAGGCAACGTTGGACGCTTACGGTGTAGGTGATCCCTGCGATTTGCCAGCGGATCACCTGGCATGGATAAGATCGCTGCCCTTTTGTCTGCACGAGAACAACCGGTTCTTCGTTCATGCCGGCATACGGCCGGGCATTCCTCTCAATGCTCAGTCCGAACACGACATGCTTTGGATACGCGAGCCCTTCTTATCTTCAGAGCTTTGGCACGGTGCTCTCGTCGTACATGGTCATACACCAACAGCAACCGGCGCTCCGGATGCGCGAGCCAATCGCGTCAATCTTGATACAGGGGCCTGCTTCGGTCGACCGCTCACCGCGGCAGCATTCGGCCCAGACGAACTCGGCCCCTTATTCTTTGTAAACAGCGACGGCTTACGGTTCAAAATGTCGGCTGCTTCCGCATCAAAGTAGCCGAACACCACCTTGCTCATTCAACGCAGCGAATAGCCTGGACATGCGAACGGCTTTGGTATCAAAGCGCTCTTCGAATCAAAGGAGAGCGCAGTGGCAAGAGAGAAGACTAGGAAGACTAAGCCAGCCCGTAAGCCATATACCGCGTCCGATATCAAGGCGTTGAAGGCGCACTCAAAGGCACGAACGCCGGTATCAAAGCTGTCGAAGATGATGAAGCGTACGGAAGGCTCACTACGACAGAAAGCATTGTCGCTGGGGATCGGACTCGGTCATCAACGATAGTTACGTCATGAATCGCACAGCGGCGAAACCTTAACTTTTGCAATCTTACGAGCTGCATTCACTACACGAGCGTCGCCTTCAACTTGCGCCCGACACGCTGCGCGAGCCCCAATTGCGCCCACACGGTTGATGTCTAGGGCGGCGCTCCCCGACAGCTCCCCTGCCACCTACTTCACAGCCATTTTGCGCAGTTTAGGCCCCATTTTGTGATTAGAGCTCGACCTGCCCAGGTTAGGCTCGGTGCCTTCTCTTTTGCGCCAATAACGGCCGTTCTGGAGTTTCCTGCCAGCGGCACTGCCGCGCAAGAGCTTCTGTTGCCGCTCCGAAGTCCTATAGACACGCGCGAGGGGATAACCATAAAGTCAACTGGGCGGAAAACTGGATCCGAGCCGATGACGCAACAAGTCGAGCGGCGTCTTGCAGCGATCCTTGCGGCCGACGTTGCAGGCTACAGCAGGTTAATGGGCGCCGACGAAGAGGGCACTCTCTCGTCCTTGAAGGCGCATCGGCGAATCCTGGATCCCAAGATCAAAGAGCACCACGGAAGAATCTTCAAGACCACAGGCGACGGGATGCTTGTCGAGTTCCCAAGCGTAGTCGATGCGGTAAAATGCGCTGTCGAGATTCAGCGCCGCATGGCCGGGCGCAACGCCAACGTCTCTCTCGACAAGCGCATCGAATTCCGGATGGGCATCAACATTGGTGACGTGATTGGAGACGGCGTGAACGTCGCGGCGCGGCTCGAGGGCAAAGTCTGTTGCCGTCCGCTTCGACGTGCGATGTCCGCTCTACAACGCATCGCAGACTCAGGCCGGACATCTCGACATGTCCGTGAAGGGGCTAACAGCAGACTCGTGCTGTGGAGCAAATAGCATCATCATTCGATCACCTCGTCGGCACGGACGTGAGCGTTAAAGATATCAGCTCAGCCGCGGCAAGAGATTTGATGAAGAAACTCATTGAGTGGCTTTGGGCCCGATCACGGGAATGAGCAGTCTCCGAGACCACCGCCTCACTCCCCGGTCTCCGGCACTTAGGAACGTTTTACCCCTCTGCACGTCCTTGAGGGATGTCGCCAGTGCGTCGCTATCAATGGACAAAGCAGTCGCCTACGCGACCTCGGCATTCATCATCGGCTTCGGCATCTGGATCGTCGTTGCCGGCCTAAGCTCGGGTTCGCCGACCTGTTTTGCCTGCGCCGCCCTCATTCCGATCGCGATCGGACTTTGGAGCGCTTGCGGAGACTGCTAACGCGCAGGGGAAAAGATACGTTAGGTCAGCTGGGCTGAATTGTTATTCGGCGTACGGTTTGCTCCCCGATCGGCGCCGAAGGTTGACCCCGCCCAACACCGCCCAATTCCTTGAACCATCACCGGAATGCTCATCTCGTGTGGGGTCAATGTTGGGCTCTGACGCATATTCGATGATCGTGATTGTTTTTATGGCGCGCCAATCAGCCTAGCCTGAAGGAGATCGAGCTTAGCGCGCCCGTACATCTGCCGTTTGACCAGCTTGAGCTTGGTGATCTGAGCTTCCACTTGGCCATTGGACCATGGTTGCGTAATTGCGGCGTGCACCGCGCCCTTATCGTTGGCGATTCCATTCGCGAACGAGGCAATGAGGCTCCGCTTGGATTCATCAATCCAAGGTTCGAGCTCCATCTCAGCCTTCTTTCGGATCATCGCGTGGAAGCGGCCAACGAGAGCTTGGGCATCGGCCAGCATAGGAACGTTTTGTTCGATGACGGCAAGCGTGACGGTCTCGGCCTTGGTTAGGTGGTCGCGCTTCGTCGTCATCAGCTGCGCTATCGTTCTGGCGGCGGGGACCTTCTGCAATTGTTGATGGCTGATAGTCTCGGCACGCCGCCGTCGCGTCGCCCATTCCGCCACCACGCGCAGCGACCCCTTGAAGCCTTGTCCCTTCAAACGGCGCCAGAGTTCGGCACCGTTGCGACAGCCGCCTGACCACTGCGCGTCCAGGAACGGCAGATGCCCGTCCAGGGTGCTTTGACGGGTGCGGAACATATCCGTACCGCCGCCGCGGCCAATTTGGCGAACCAGATTGCGACTATGTCCTGTGCGGCGGACGATCTCCTTGAGCGGCACACCGTCGCTGACGAGAGCCGCAATTGCGGCATGGCTGTCCTGGCGCCGCAGATAGCCCTGATAGCGCAGCTTTTCCGCACAGGTCAGCAATTCCGAGTTGATCGTCGTCGCTCCAATTGCGATTCGGATTCTGTTCATGGAGCGGCGCACCGCATCAAGGAAGGCCGCGCTCGCATTTTCCATCAGATGCCAGCGGTCGGCGACTTGGATGGCGTTCGGCAGCGCCTTTGCTGCTGCCTCGCCGTATCCACCACCACGATCTCGCGACACAATGTTGATCGCTGGGTGCTTCGATAGCCACGCCCGAACGGTCGCAGTTTCCCTGTCGGGCAGCAGGGTAACGATCCGCCGACGCTCCAAATCGCACACGATCGTCCCGTATCGATGGTTTCTCCGGAACGCCCAGTCATCGATGCCCACAACAAGCAATGGATCTGTCGGCATCGCCGTCCGCCGGCGGACCACCCGTAGCAAGGTATCGTTGCTGACAGGCAGCATGAGCCGCTTGGCGAAGCTTGCCGCCGGCCGGCCGCCGAGCGCCAACCCCAAGTGATGGACGATGTATTCCAGCCGTGCCGTCCGGCGCCGTCGAAGCGGGACGATGTCTTCTCCGAACCGCTCCGCGAAGATCCGCCGGCGGCAATGCGGCACCTCACATGTGAAGCGCCGCGTGAGCAATCGGAGGCGCACCTTTCTGCCCGCTGATGGCAAATCGGCCACGTGCCGGATGTAACGGCTATGGATTCGGCGCGATGCTGTCGCGCACGAAGGGCACTGGGCCTCCGCAGCCTCTGACCGAACAGCCAGAATAACCGAATCCTCTGAATCACTTACGCCATCAAACACCAAACCACTCGGTACTAGCGATGTAATTCGAAAGCCTGTCCGCATGGCGCCGATTCTCCGTTGAAGAACCACAGTCGCCGGCGAACTTCATCAGAAATGAGTCAGAGCCAATGTTGGAAGCCGATGGGGGTCAAAGTTCGGCGCTTATTTACAGCCAATGCGCACGATCGGCACCCCGACTTCATTATGAAACGTTGGATAACTTTCCATCTGCAGCGCGCGGCTTGGGCGCCCGATCAATGATGCAAAGTGCCGTGCATGGATCGTCGAGCGAGGGCTCGATCAGCACCCGGTGAGCGGCGCCCCTCTCGCGTCGTTCGGCTGTCGTAAAAACGTACCCATAGCGACGTCCACCGTCAGTTTCTCCCACCACGGGAGAGGGTTGGAAGCTAACGCACCTGCAGAGGCGCCGGGGTCGCCATCGACGCGACGCTCTGAATCATTGCATTCTGCACCTTCTCGAAGGCGCTCACCTCGATCTGGCGCACGCGCTCCCGCGAGACGCCGTACTCCTCGGCCAGCTCCACCAGGGTGATCTGTTCCTCGGCGAGCCGGCGCGTCTCGAAGATGCGCCGCTCGCGCTTGTTGAGCACGGTGAGCGCATCGGACAGCGTCTTGTGGCGGTTATCGAACTCCTCGCTCGCGGCGAGCGTCGTCTCCTGGTCCGTGGATTCGTCCACCAGCCAGTCCTGCCACTCGCCGGAATCGCCGTCCTCGC
>NZ_JADPIU010000062.1:0-21274 GCF_023073075.1 Bradyrhizobium sp. 61
CAGCCCTCCAAGAGCCGACCACCCATGAATCATTGAAAAATTGATTCGGGAATCCTATAAATCGCGATGAAATCAACAATCTGCCAAAGTAGTGCTAGGCCGTGAACCCATAAAGCGAGGAGGACCGGCGTTGCATGATGCCGAGTATTCGACGAACCTTGTGCATATCGCGTCAGAGCGATAGCAGCAGGTGTGGAAATCTCGCTCCTGCGAATTAAGGCACTTAAGCCAACGTAAGGACGCTCAACTATGCTCACCGTCTATGGCGAAGGTCGTGGGTTCCGTGTCGTTTGGCTGCTCGAGGAATTGGGTGTGGCTTATCGGCTACGCCCGGTCGATCTGTTCGCTATCGAGAATGATCCCGATTTTCTTGCGATCAACCCCGCCGGCTTTATCCCGGCGCTGCAGGACGGCGAGATGATCATGGTCGAGTCGATCGCGATCCTCGAATACCTGCTCGCCCGCCACGGCCCGAGCCCGCTCGCCGTCGCCCCGGATGATCCGGCTTTCGCCGCCTATCTGCAATTCCTCCATTTGGGAGAGGCCGGGCTCGCTGGACCAATGAATGCCGTCATCGTCGGTCGCGCATTCGCCCCCGCAGCAGAGCGAAACGCCCGGGTCACAATCTGGGCACTGGAGACCTTTCATAGCCGGCTGGGATTGGTCATCCAGCGTCTCGCAAATCGTCCATTTCTCGCCGGTGACCGGTTCACTGCTGCTGACATTTCAGTGAGCTACGCACTCCTGCTTGGTCTGCGAACCAGCAACTATACCCCGGGTTCAGTCGAGCGTGCCTATCTCGCCCGTACGACGACACGCCCCGCCTACGCCCGGGCGATGGAAATCTGCCAAGCCACCAAGGCTTGGGCGGAGAGATCACCGGCGTTGTAGAGCCAGGTCGTGAATCCATAGAAGGGATTCCCGCGAGCGGCCTGGACTAGCCAGTGTCGGTCAGTCCGCGCTATAATCTCTCCATGGGCTGGGATGCGAAAGACGTAGCGCTGCTCAAAAGGCTCTGGGCCGCAGGACAGAGCGCGGCACAGATTGCGCGCCGTCTCGGGTGTAGCCGTAACGCGGTCTGCGGGATGCTAACCCGTTCGGGCTTGAAGCGTGGCCACAAGCCGCCAACAGCAAGACCCAAGATAAGGCCGCCCCCGAAGCCAAGGCCGGCGTCGTCGGCCGCCCTGGTACGTCGAGTAGAGAAGAAGGTGTCGCGAAGCACCGCAGAGAGGCAGCAGCCCAAGGAATTCAGCAAGCAGCAGCTGTACGCCATTCTAGCTGAGGCGGTCAGGAACACGGGCTAAGCGTTAACCACGACGGGCGTTACGCTCCGCGTCCGTGCCCTGGTCCAGCTCGAACGGTTCGGCTGTTGTGAACATTCCTCAGGCTGTGGTCTGCTTCGGGTCAATCGCGTCGGTTTGGTTCTCGCGAGACGACTTCCGGTCAGCCCCAGTGAGCGGACATCTTTAGTACCCCTCGCCAGGTCTCAAACGAGCCAGAAGCGGACTCATGCAATGCAGCAAACAGCATCGTCTCACTCGATCACCTTGTCAGCGCGCGCCAATAGAGCCCCCGGAACCATCACACCCATCGCCTTAGCGGTCTTGAGGTTGATCACCAGCTCGAATTTCGTCGGCTGTTCGACCGGCAGATCGGCAGGCTTCGTGCCGCGCAAAAGGCTCGCCGCAAATCGGGCAGTAAGGTCTGCCAAGTGATCGGAGGATGGGCCGTAGCCGATAAAGCCACCTTGCTCGGCCGCACTCCCCACTGATACATGGTTGGAAGGCGCAGTGCTGCAACGCGTTCCATGATCAGCGGACCATTGCCGTCGAGCATCCCGGAACCAAGAACATTCAGCGCCGTGGCCCCCGATGCCTGTGCCCTATCGATAGTCGCGACAATCTCCTCGGCTCTGGTGACGCGATAGATTGAAAGCTCGACGTTTTTTGCGCGCGCCGCTTCTTGCAGGGCGCGCGTCTTCGCCTCAGTTGTTAACAAGCTGGTATCGGCGAGAGCCGCCATGCGGTGAATTCCAGGCACGGCTTCGATCAGGATTTCCTGTCGCTTGCCGTCAAGGTCAGCGCCGAAAATGCTGATCCCCGTGATATTGCCATCGGGCCGGGCGAACGATTTTACCAAGCCCTCCGCGACCAAATCGCCTGTGATCCCAACGATGGGAATGCTCTTGGTCGCCTGCTGTACGGCGTCAGCTGCCGCGCCTGAAGCAGCATAGATGACATCGGGTTGGGCTATGACCAGCTCCGCCGCATGTTGCGAAAGCAGATCGATATGAGGTGCAAAGGCGCGGTAATCAATCGTGAGGTTTTGGCCTTCAATGAAACCAGCGCGCCGTAGGTTGTCGAAAAAACGTACGTTAAAGTCAATGTCGCGAGGATGCGGAGACAAGCAACCCAGGCGATAGGTCCGTCCCGCTTTCTGGGCCAGCGCTGCGAGTGGCAACGCCACCACCGCGCCGCCGATAAGCGTGATGAAACCGCGCCGTCTCATTGGAACCCCCAATGGAAAACGCCTCGTCCATGTCGAAGTCTAGCACTTCAAGACGGGACGCCGATGAGAACAATCGGCCCGGTCGCTGCGTCCAAATGTCCGAGATGGGTCAAAAGCAGCAGTGGGCGGCAAGCTGTATCGGCGTCCGGTTTACCCCTGACAGCCGACATGACACGCGCTCAATTGACCTTCGGCTAAGGGCCATAAGCGAGCGCGGCAAAACATGCCAGCGCATGCTCCGGCAAATGCTATTGGTCCACGCCTGGGCGGGGTTAACGCTGCGCCGGAGAGCCAGAAAGTCCTTGACGCAACAGAACACCACGGATTTGGATCGGTCGGAAGACCTTGATTGGACGATGGACGGAGCCGACCCGTGGGATTTTTGCTGAGAATTATGCTCGTAACCGCTCTCGTGAACCTTGCTCCAGCCGTCGCCCAGGCGCCGAAGAAAGCCGTCGCTTCTCCTGCCTTGCAGAAGGAATTCGATGGCTTCATCGAGAAGTTTCGCGCGGCGCTGAGGACAAACGATTCCGCCGCCGTCGCCGGTATGACACGATTGCCGTTCATGAACGACAGCGCAATTCGCGACGCCGCGCAATTTCGCGCAAAGACCTATCCGACCTCGTTCACGGCGAAAAATCGCGCGTGTATCCAGCGCGGCAAGGCCGTCTACGATCGCAATCAGGAGAACAATGACAATTACTTCGTCTTCTGCGGCGAGCTCATCTTCGTCTTTACCAAGACGCCCGCGGGCTTCCTTTTTACGGAGGTCGGCGCGAATGACTGATCAGGCAACAATGCTATCCACTGCCGCCGGACGTATGATCGGCGCCTCGCTCAGCGACGTATTGGATACCGCAACCTAGGCGATGGGCCGCACTCATCAACGGAAAGACTCGCCGCGAGCACAACGAGTCGGCTCCAGCTCCCCATTAACGGACATGCAAACGGACAGCGGCGACTTCGCCTTCGGGGCACACCCGGAAGAACTCGGGCTGAGCCTATCAAGTCTGCTTCACCCCCAAGGAGCGGACATCTAGCGGACATGCCGGGTCGACCGCTTGGGGCCACAAGCGGACCATCTGACCCAAATTACGAACAGAAGAAGAGCCCAGCTGTGGTGGGCTAGGCTCTCGTTCAGCGATTGATGCCGCCTCAACAACCATCTTTACGGCGACATCGGGTTCAGGATCATTTGATTTCCCAGGACGTGTTGTGCGGGATGTCCATCGCAAAATAATCGCCAGAGCCAGCCAGCGCAGGCATAGCTATGCACGCAAATGGTTCGCTTCCGGTGATGCCCTTATACTTACCGGTGCCGCCGGTGATGATATGCGTTCCACAATCCATCTTCGGCTGGGCCTTGTCGAGGTCTCGAGTATCGAAGGTCGAGAAAATCTTGTCGCCGTCGCTGTCGGCGAGCACGCAAGCGCCGTCAATGTATTTCTTGTCTCCGGACGCGACGTTCAGCGCCACGCAGCGTGCTGACATCTTGTCCAGCATCTTCTCTCCCTTCATGTTTTGAGTGGTCCCGACCGCCTCCAGCGTAGTGGCCTTGCCGAGTTCGGCGGTGTCAATGCTCATCAAGGGCCGAAAAATAAAGTGCGTCACATAAGGAGTAGTCCCCTTCTTTTCAATCGGCTCTCCCGCGACAGCCGCGGGGGCAAAGGACACGAGCGCTGCAGCAAAAGCCGTTGCTTTGGTGAGTCTCATCGCTGCGGTGACTATGGGGACTATGCGCACGTTGATGGAGTTCATGAGTGCCTCCTTAGATCAAGCGGCGGTTCAGGTCTCCGCCGTGAACTGCCGCGAGTTGAAATCGACCTGCGTATGCTTTCTCCTGTCAAATCGAGTTTGCACGCCGGCGCCGAGCGTCAACGTGATCATGCTTTCTTGATGCTTCGCCTTGGACTGACGAAGTATGTGGGGATGGTGGCTCCAATCATCGGTTTTGACCTCAATACAAGGCTCGACCGAACGACCTGGAATATTAGCATAATAGCATGGAACGCGGCGAACGTCAGCGTCATGCCCGGAATATGCAGCGCGCACCGTCAGCTGTCCTGACCGAATGCGCCGTGAAAAATGCAATTCTCCTGTTGTTCGGATGAAGCACGGGGCACATGGGTGCAGCGGCTCTGTGCCGCTCTTCATGCTTTGCGTCGTTCCGCTTGCAACTCAGGAGGTGAGCATTGAGTCACGTCGATTTCCACAGCCACCAATATCCGTAATGTCCGCTTCGGGTCACGAGGGGACGTTCGCTCTGAGCGCGGGAATGTCAACTAACGGCCAAGAACGGACATCCCACTTCAAAATCTGCTACTGCAGCGTCCGCTTGAAGAAGGCGACGATGTCGTGATCGAAGCGCTCATGAAACGCAGCGCGGTCGAAGCCCGGCTTGCTTGTGCAGATTGCCGGCATGCGGGTTGCCAGGTCCGCAGAGCACGGCTTCAGAAAGTCGTAGTGCCCGGCGTCAGCCACGACGTGCGTCTCGGGTGGCGTCGGCAAAGCGAGCCGAACGGCTTCCGCATAATAGGGGTGTGGTAACACTTGATCATCCTCGGCCCGCCAGAGCTGCACCGGCTGGAGAACCGCCGCCAGACCGTTGGTCCCGAAGGCAAAACCGAGAGCGGGCGCGGCGGAGACCACCGCCTTAAGTCGCGGATCGTGGGTCCAGACGATATCGCTATCCGGCAGCAACGGGTGCTCTTCCATGATCTGACAGTCTTCGAAGGCGGGATGCGCCTTGCAGTGACTCGGGAGGGTCCGAAGGTCCGGCTCGCCGCCGGCGGCCGCCAGCACCGTCAAGCCGCCAGCCGAGAAGCCGAACGCGCCAACGCGATTGGCATCGAGGCGCCCGTGGTCGCTCCACGCGGCCAGCATGTAATCCGTGAGCAGCTTCAATTGCCGTGGCCGTTCCCAGATTGCGGTAGGACGGCTTTGGTCGCGCCAGCTATCGCCATTATGCGTAAGAGCGGCGACGACGAACCCTGCATTGGCCAGGGCCGTGGCGGTGTCGAGGTGCCCGGCATAGGAGCCTCCGTGACCGTGAGATATGACCACCAGCGGAAGACCGGTGCCCTCAACCGGCGCGTCGCGGGCGACCATCTGTTGATCGGTCTCGACCGCCTCCAGCTTCGGGGTCATCTTGGTCGGATACCAGACGCCCACCTCGATAGGTGGGCCTTGCGGATCGTCGATGCTGAAATGCCGGAACCCGACCGCGGCGTCGGCCTGGCCGGCGGTGACCGCGATGAGTACGGCGAAAAAATATGCAATCGTGTAGCGCATGGGAACCTCTCGGCGAGTGGGACGCCAAGGATCCAGCAAACGGCACAGGCCTGCGCCAGCAATTGTTCGCCAACGGGCGAATGGGTTCGCCGGCGGGCAAACCGCCACTATAATGGCCTTATGAGCGAAGCGCGCCGGAGTGACTTTCTGCGGGATTGGGCCGTTGACCTCGCGATCGCGAGCGTCTGCGCCATCTTTTTCGGCCTGATCGGACCGTTTGGTAGCTATCTGAACGGACCGACCTGGCAGCGCGTGGTGTTTCAACTCGCCTGCTTCTTACCCGGAATCCTCCTTTTCGGATCGCTCATCCGGGTGGTGCTGCGGCTCCGCCTGAACCCGGCGATGACCTGGATGTCGATCTTCCTCGGCGTCGTCATCCTGAACGCGCCATTCCAGATCTGGGTCGTGTCGATCGCCGTATCGATATGGCCTTTCCTGAAAATCTTGCGACCACTCGATTGGTACTTGCAGGGGCTGATCACCGCCTTACCGATCGTGCTGGGTTTCACCCTTCTCATGCAGGCCCGGTTACATCGCCGGCAACAGGCCAAGGAAGCCGGCGAAGCGCCGCCAACCGCTTTCGGGCTACTCGGTGCGCCACCTTCCGCGGTGCTTTGCCTGCAGATGGAGGACCACTATGTGCGCGTCCATACCGCCGGCAACTCTCGCCTTGTACTGGCAACGCTCAACCAGGCGATGATGGCGCTCGGAAATGCCGATGGCCTGCAGGTACATCGCTCCTGGTGGGTCGCGAGGAGGGCGGTTGTGCGGGCCATTACCGAGGGCCGCAATCTGCGACTGCAGCTCGTCAATGGAATCACGGCCCCCGTCGCCCGGTCAGCCGTCGCCATCGTGCGGGAGGCGGGCTGGTTGACGAACGAGAGCTCGACGGGAGGCCGCAGCCCCGAAACAGAAATATTGCCCCTATGACGGAGGTCATGTCCGTTGTGGGTCAAAAGCTGGCGGTCGGCAGCAGTGTGGCAATGTCGGTTGGGGGCCAACAACGGAAGTGAGCGGCTACACTGCCTGATCGCAGATGCGTGATAGGGCGGGGGCGAGAGTTGCGGTCAGCCACGAGTCCGACCACATTAACGCCGTCGAGCCCGCAGCATGTCCAAAGGTGACGCCGGCGTGGATTTATTTGGCCGAAATCAGGAATTGACATCTCGGCCGACGCCGTCAGGCGAACGCAGCTCCAATAAATACGGCGTCGCCGGGCTGCTGGCCTCATCCGCCACGCGAGGTTGGTCAAATCTCACGGCAGAGCTTCGCAGCCACCGCGGTACGGTTGCCTGGAATAACCCCCAGCCTGATGCCGAGATCTGCGTTGATGTGCGCGGTAGTCGGTCCGTTGTCACGCGTCAGCTGGACGGGGCCATCGACTCGACCATCTCCGAACGTGGAACCATCTGGTTTCGTCCGGCCGGCGTGCAGGAAGGCCTGATCGACATGTCCGAGCCGGTGCCCGCGATCTTGCATCTTTACCTACCGACCGGTTTGTTCTTGTCGCATGATCTGGGTGAAGGGTTCGACGCGACGGCGATCGATTCACTCCGCCGCAAGGGCGGCTTCCGCGATCCACTGCTTGCCGAGATTGCCTTTGCCATCATGCTCGAACTGGAACACGAGACGTCCGCGGGCAGGCTGCTCGCCGAAACCCTGGCATTGAGTCTGGTGGCAAGATTGATCCAGAACCATGCTGCGCCGCGGTCCGGCCTGGTCATGCCGGCCGCAGGGGAAGGGCTCGACCGACGCAGATTGGCGCGGGTGCTCGACTATATCGAAGCCAATTTGGAGGGCGATCTGACGGTAGCGCGGCTGGCCTCGGTTGCCTGCCTGAGCGAGTTTTATTTCGCGCGCGCGTTCAAGGCCGCCATCGGCAAATCGCCGCATCGGCATGTCAGTGCAAGGCGCCTCGAACGCGCCAAGGATCTGCTCTGCAATGCGGACCGGGCGTTGGTCGATATCGCTCTCGGGCTCAGGTTTTCGTGCCAGGCCAATTTCACCCGCGCATTCCGGCGAGCGACGGGCCAGACACCGGCGCAATATCGGCGAAACCGGCTGGCTTGACTTTGTTACCGATGTAACGATCTGCATCCACCGACCGCAGGAAATGACAATAGCTGAGCAGGCGATGCAAAGCGGCATTGCCTCGATCAGGGTAACTGTTCGCCCATCCATGCACTTTGCGTGAAGGAGAAGCGAATATGACGTCCGAACGGAAGGTTGCCATCATCACCGGAGCATCGCGCGGCATTGGCGCAGGATTGCTCGAGGCCTACCGGGATATCGGCTATCACGTCGTTGCCAGTTCTCGTTCGATCGGCCGGAGCGACGATCCGTCGATGCTCGCGGTCGATGGCGATATCGCCAGCGCAAAGACGGCCGATCGCATCGTGGAACTGGCCATCGAGCGCTTCGGACGGATCGATACGCTCATCAACAATGCCGGCCTGTTCATTGCGAAGCCCTTTACCGAGTATTCTGAGGCCGACTTCGCCAAGATGGTCGGGGTCAATCTCGCGGGCTTTTTCAATCTGACGCAGCGGGTGGCGGCGAGGATGCTGCTCGCGGGCTCGGGTCACATCGTCAATATCACGGCCACGATCGCCGAGCAGCCGATGGCGTCCCTGGCGGCGGCGCTCGCGGCGCTAACCAAAGGCGGTCTCAACGCGATCACCCGCTCGCTCGCGATCGAGTACGCAAGCCGGAATATCCGTGTGAATGCCATATCACCTGGCGCGATCGCGACCTCAATGCATGCGCCGGAGGCGCATGGCTTCCTCGCAAGTCTGCAGCCGATGGGCCGCATGGGCGAGATACAGGAGGTCGTCGACGCCGTGATGTATCTTGAGCGAGCGGCTTTCGTCACTGGCGAGATCATGCATGTCGATGGCGGCGCGTCCGCCGGCCACTGGTAGGAGGTGTGCGATGTGGTCTAACCGACGTCTTGTTGAATTGTTCAAGATCGAGCATCCGATTGTGCTGGCACCGATGGCCGGATTGGGCACGGTAGACCTTGCAGCCGCGGTCTCGAATGCCGGCGGCATGGGCTCGATCGGCTGCGCTGTCTTGACGCCTGAGCTCATTGCAAAGACCGTTGCCGAGCTACGGCGACTGACGAAGAAACCAATCAATCTCAACTTCTTCTGCCACGATGCGGCAAAGGCGGACGCCGCCCGCGAGCGTGCCTGGCATGAGAAGCTTTCGTCGTATTATCGCGAACTGGGCATCGCCCCCGCAACGGCTGCACCGCGCCTCGATCTCGCTCCGTTCGGCGATGCCGCGTCCGCCGTAGTCGAACAGGTCCGGCCGGAAGTGGTAAGCTTTCATTTCGGTTTGCCCGAGCCCGGATTGGTCGATCGGGTCAAGGCAGCTGGCTGCAAGGTGATCTCATCGGCGACGACAGTCGACGAAGCATGCTGGCTCGAAAAGCATGGTGCCGATGCGATCATCGCTCAAGGGTACGAAGCCGGAGGACATCGAGGCTTATTCCTCGATTCTGACAGCGAGCGCGCGATCGCCTCACAGGCCGGCACGTTCGCCCTTGTGCCACAAGTCGCTGACGCCGTCAGCGTGCCCGTGATCGCAGCCGGCGGGATCGGGGATGGGCGAGGGATCGCAGCGGCGTTCGCACTCGGGGCCGCCGGCGTGCAGGTGGGAACCGCCTTTCTGCTTTGCGCCGAGTCGGCAACGCCCCCGCTCCATCGCGAGGCCCTGCGAAACGCGCGGTTGAACCGGACTGTCGTGACCAACGTGTTCTCCGGGCGACCGGCGAGGGTTCTGGTCAATCGCCTTGCCGCCGAGATCGGTCCCTGGTCGGACGCGGCGCCGGACTTTCCGCTTCCCATGGGCGAACTGTCGCCGCTGCGTGCTGCGGCTGAGCAGAATGGAAACTCCGATTTCACGCCACTCTGGTCAGGTCAGGCGGCGGCGCTTGCCCGCGAGATGCCCGCCAGAATGTTGATGGACGTCCTCGTGCGGGAAGCCACCAAGTCTGGAGGCAGCTGATGTCCGGCTTGGGATACCAACCAAAGTCCGAATTGGGTCGAAGTCCGGCGTGGTTCGCTGCGGATCGGCGCGCCGGGTTTACCCTGCGAAGCCGACCTGTCGTTGGGGAGCGCTGTCGGCAGGGATGGGCCATCAGCAGACATTGCGGCTGACTTTCGCGCCACCGTTCGAACGCCCGGCCGGTCTGCTTTGGGGGCGCGCTAGACGCGCGTGCGCGGTAGCGAGGTCGAGCCGAACCGATTGTCGCCAGGCCGTCCGGGAAATGCACTCAGGATTGCCGCCAATAAAAGATAAGGAAGCCAATACGGAATGGTGAGCGCGTCGACGAGGAGAGGAATTGCGAGGATTGTGAGCGCCCACCAACCCGAGATGTTGAAGTCATGTAGTCGCTTCACAAGGATTGCAGCGAGCGGCCAGAGCGAGATAAAGAGGACAGCCTGGACGATGGGCCAGTCGAGCGGAGGGTTGACGCTATAGTATTGGGGTCCTGAATCAGTGAGCTTCCTCGCGACGCGCACGACGAGCATGTCGACTAGCACAAGTCCCAAAAGTCCCAATCGAAATTCCTGCGGACCGATGCGGCCTTTCATGGATAAAAAATACCAAATGAAAGCTGAATGCATGCGCCTCCGAGATCATCCTGTCCGATAGCTGTCGTGCAACGCTTAAGCAGCATAGGCTATTCAGCCCAACACTATCCCAATAGATAACCTAAAATTGTGCGCACGGGCGGACAATCGCCGACAGTCACAATAGGATCAGGCCAGCAGCGTTGCATAGGACACGAGAGGGCGATGCCCCCCGGTCGGCGCTGGGCCGATCTGTGCTAGGCTTCTTCAACACATGGTTGGTTTTGGCGGAGGCGATTGTGAGGCGACGTGAGTTCATCGCGCTCCTCGGCGGCGCGGCGGCGATCCGACCACTCGGCGCGCATGCGGAGCGTCCGCGAGAGCGCATCCTCTATTTCACATACTCCGCCGGCTACCGGCACGATGTCATACCGCTTTCTAAGGTTATCCTGACCCAGCTCGGAAGCCATTCGGGTGTTTTTGAAGTCACTGCAACGGAAGACACGTCTGAATTTTCTACCGAAAACCTCGAGCGCTACGCAGCGGTGATGTTCTATACGTCAGGAGAACTTCCGATGAGCGACGCGCAAAAGAGAGCTCTTCTCGACTTTGTGCGCTCGGGCCGCGGTTTCCTCGGCGTTCATTCGGCGACGGACACATTCTACACTTGGCCGGACTATCTCGATCTGGTCGGCGGCTACTTTAATGGTCATCCTTGGCATCAGGCCGTGAAGATCGAGGTGGTTGATCCCGGCGATCCCCTGGTGGCTTTTCTCGGGAATTCGTTGCAAGTCGAGGACGAGATCTACCAAATCAGCGACTTCGACTATCGTGGTTCACGCGTGCTCCTGCGCCTCGACCCAAGCTCGGTGGACCTTGGCAAGACCGGCGTACATCAACGATTCTATGGCTGGCCTCTCACCTGGACCCGATTCTATGGCGAGGGACGAGTATTTTACTCGGCGCTAGGCCACGAGCCGTCAGTTTGGCGGGACGCCCGCTACCAGCGAATTCTCACGAACGCTATCCTGTGGTCTATGCGAAGGTCGCCTTGGTAGACGCCGCGGCACTTCGCATTTGCGGTCAGCCCAACGCCTCCATCCAGCCGGCGACGGCCCGTCCGATCTCGTCCGGCGAATCTTCCTGGACAAAATGGAGTCCCGAGATCGTCACCTCGGTCTGTGCCGGGAGGCTGCGGGCCAAATCGAGAACCGGGCCATGGGCGAGGATCCCACCGGGCTCCGCCCTCAGGAACAACTTGGGTATATGGCTCGTCTTAAGCCAGTCAGCGTAGGCGGTTACGATCGCAGTCACGTCGGCGGGCTCGCCCTCGATGGGGATTTGCCTTGGCCACGTCAGCGTCGGACGCCGGCCCTCGCCGGGCTCGGCGAAGGGCCGTTGGTACTCCGCCATATCCTCGTCGGACATTTTGCGAAGGATGGCTCCCGGCAGGATATTCTCGATGAAGAAATTGTCTCGCAAGACCATTTCCTCGCCTTTCTCGGAACGCAGCCCCTGCAAGGCGTGACGCATTTCGAACTTGTCCCAGTGGTCCCAGTATTGCGGCCCCATGATCGCCTCCATGTACGCGATACCCTTCACGGCCTCGCGGTGGCGGTTGGCCCAGTCGAAGCCGAGCGCCGAACCCCAGTCATGGATGACGAGGGTGACCCGTTCGCGCACGTCCAGGGACTCGAGCAGGGCGTCGAGATAGCGGCGGTGCTCCACGAAGCGATACGAGTTGGGACCGCTGTCAGGCAGCTTGTCGGAATCGCCCATGCCGATCAGGTCGGGGGCGATGCAGCGACCCAGCGGCTTCAGGTGCGGCAACACATTGCGCCAGAGATACGACGAAGTGGGATTGCCGTGCAGCAGTACGATGGGGTCGCCCTTTCCCACCTCCACATACGCCATCTCGCGGCCGAGGACCCGCCGCCGCTGCTTCTTATAGGGAAATGCCGCAGAGATCATGTTCGCTCTCCCGTTTACATGTGGGCGCAGCGAGACTGCGAAGCCTGCGCAACAGCGCGCCGCTGGGCTCGAGAGTGATCTTACTAGGGCCCTGCATCAATCGCTTGCCCGCCATTGATGCTGTTGTGCTAATCTTGCTCAGAAGATCACCCAAGCAGATGCTGGGTATCAAGCCATTGATATGCCGCGCGTTAAACGGATGGTTCGACGGGCCTTGCCCACTGCCCAGATCAACGTTTAAGCTGATTTCCTGGCGCGGTTCCCTGATCTGATGCTGAGATTTTCTTAGGATTACTCAACCGACGGGGCAGGCCGTGATGGCCGAGCAAGGCCTACGAGCCGTCTATGAGTCGAACGGGTGGGAGATCGATCTTACCCAGCGTGAGCTGCGGTCCCGAGGTGTTTCCGTTCCGATCGGGAACCGCGCATTCGAGATTCTGGAGATTCTGGTTCAGTCGGGCGGCGAGCTTGTCACCAAGCGCGATCTTATAGATCGGGTGTGGCCGGTTGCGACGGTCGAAGAAAACACGCTCCAGATTCATATATCCGCCATTCGCAAGGCGCTCGGCGCAGATCGCGAGTTGTTGCAGACCGTGTCCGGCCGCGGCTATCACCTGCGCGGCATCTGGACCATGCGGCCAGCAACCGGACCGGGACATCCACTCTACCTAAAGGAAAGTGCGTCGGCGCAGCCGTTAGCGTCGACCAACCTGCCGCAGCCGGTTTCAGCGTTGATCGGCCGCACCGCCGAGGTCGAGGAAATCTCGAAGCTTGTCCGTGCCGGCCGGCTCGTCACCCTGACCGGGGCGGGGGGCATCGGCAAGACACGGCTCGCGCTCGCGGTCGCCCGTGAACTGCTGCCGCATTTTCCAGAGGGCGTGTGGCTGGCCGAGTTCTCGCCGCTCGCTGATCCCAGTCTGGTTCCCATAGCGCTCGCTGTCGCGATCGGACTCAAGTTCGGCGGAGGTGAAATTTCGACGCAGCGCGTGGCGCTGGCACTGGCAGCGCGGCGCTTGTTGGTGGTGTTGGACACCTGCGAGCATGTGATCGACGCCGCGGCGAGGATGGCTGAGGGCGTGCTGCGAGCCGGATCCTCGGCTCAGATCATCGCAACCAGCCGCGAGCCGCTCCGGGCCGAGGGGGAGCAGGTCTACTGGGTGCAGCCGCTCTCGATTCCGACGGAGGACGCGGACGATCTCCTGGAATACGGCGCCGTCAGACTATTCATCGAACGTGCACGAGCAACCGAGGCAGGGGCGGTTCTGGATGGCTATCAGGCAAAGACGATCGCGGCGATCTGTCGGCGTCTTGATGGCATACCGCTCGCGATTGAAATGGCGGCGGCACGTGTCACGGCACTCGGTGTCGAAGAACTCGCCGCTCACCTTGACGATCGCTTTCAGCTGCTGACCGGAGGGCGGACGGCGCTGCCGCGGCACCAAACTCTGCGGGCGACCTTCGATTGGAGCTACGAGCTACTGACTGAGCCTGAGTTGGTGCTCCTCCGCCGGCTCGCGGTCTTCGCCGGCGCCATCGACCTGGAGGCGATCTGCGCGGTGGTAACGGGCGCCGGGATCGCTTTGCCGGACGTGGTCGATGGAATTTCCAGCCTGGTTTCGAAGTCGCTGGTTGTGGCGGAAATCGATGCCACCACGGCGCGCTACCGCTTATTGGATACGACCCATACGTATGCCCTCGAAAAGCTTGACGAGAGCGGGGAACGGGAACGGCTCGCACGTCGCCATGCCGAATATTACCGGGACTTGTTCGAGCGGGCTGAAGCGGAGCTGGAGATGCGCCCCACGGTCGACTGGATGGGCGACTATGGACGGCACATCGACAACCTGCGCGCGGCGCTGGGCTGGGCCTTTTCACCCAGCGGTGACGTGCAGATTGGCGCGGGGCTGACCGCGGCCGCAGTGCCCCTATGCGTCCACTCGTCGTTGCTGGAGGAATGCCGCGGCCGCGTGGAGCGGGCGATCGCCGCCCTTGGGGCTGCCGTCAATGGCGACGCGCGCCTCGAGATGAAGCTGTATACCGCGCTCGGTACGACCCTGATATTTGTCACCGACGCGAAAATTCCCGCGCTCGGCGAAGCCTGGACAAAGGCGCTGGAGCTTGCAGAGAGGCTTGACGATGTCGAGCACCAATTGCGGTCGCTGCTAGGCCTGTGGTTCTTTCACCGGGTTGCCGGCCGCCTTCGCGCCTCCTTGACCGCCGCGCAACGATTCAGCGCTCTTGCGGCAAGCCGGTCAAATTCCAACGATCGGCTGATCGGTGAGCGATTGATCGGCATCTCGCAGCAATGCCTCGGCGATCAAGCGAGCGCGCGGTATCACCTCGAACGCATGCTCGCGCACTATGTTCCTCCAGTCCAAAAGTCGCGGATCAGCCGTTTCCGGAGCAACCAGCGGGTGACCGCCGGCGCCTTTCTGGGCCGGACCCTATGGCTGCAGGGATTTCCGGATCGCGCAATGCACGTCGCCGAAACATACCTGCATGAGGCATCTGCCAGCAGACACGTCAACTCGGTGTGCTACATCGTCGCCAACGCAGCATGCCCGATCGCGCTGTGGAGCGGCCATATGGATGTCGCAGACCATTACGTGACAAGGCTGATCGACCTTTCGACCAGGCATTCGCTGATGCGCTATGTTGCCTTTGCCCGCAGCCATCAAGGACTGCTTGCGATCAAGCGCGGAGATACCGCCGGCGGATTGCCGCTGCTGCGGTCAGGCATCGACGAACTCGGCGACGAAGTCAACGCATCGCATCGCTATTTCCTGTTCGTTGGTGAGATGGCGGAAGGCTTGGGGCGCGTCGGGCAAGTGGGCGAAGGACTTTCGGTGGTACACGATGCGATCGCGCGCGCAGAGGAGACCGAAGAACGCTTGAGCATCGCCGAGCTGCTGCGCATCAAGGGCGAACTGCTGCTGTTGCAAGGTGCGCCGGACGCTGCGGCAACGGCCGAGGATCAGTTTTACCAGGCGATGAAGTGGGCGAGCCTGCAGGGCGCTCTGTCCTGGGAACTACGCGCCGCCACAAGCTTGGGACAGTTGTTTCGCGATCGGGGACGCCCGGCTGAAGCGAAGGCGCTGCTACAACCGATTTACGACCGGTTTACCGAAGGTCTCAACACCGCCGACCTTAAGCGGGCAAAAGGTCTCTTGCGTGATCTCGGTTAAGTCAATCTCCGTTCTTAGCGAGGCTCTGATGTTTGGGGGAAGTTTTGCTTGCTCAATTGAGGAGGCAAGTACCTCAGCTTCCCGGGGCGCTGTACTGGTCTCGCTGGTAGGGAATCCCGCGAGGTGCAGGCGTCCCCCAGCTTCCGCGCGAAGCGGCAGCGTCTGCTCAGGGCCAGGAACGGACGTATCGGTGGCCGAACTGAGCGCGGGAAGGCCGTTGCCCGTTCATACAGCTTGCTGAAACACCCCCGTTGAATTGCGCGCGAAACGGAGGAAGAACCTCTGCACTGCCTGATCCGCCTTGGTTCGGGCTGCGACCAATGCATCAGGACCAAGGGCCGATCCTTCGACGGAGAAGAACGTCAAATCATGCAGCCCGATGGTACCGAGGATAGCTTTTAGATACGGCGTGACAAAATCGGGCTGATGCGCGCGATCGCCGGAAAATCGTCCGCCCGAGGACACTGAGACAAAAACCGGGCGGTCGCGCAACGCCCCCAGTTTTCCTTGGGCAGTCACGTCGAACGTTCGACGGACTCGAACGACGTGATCTATCCACGCTTTGAGAGCGGCGGGCACGGTGAAGTTGTGCATTGGAGTTGCGATGACGACGAAGTCCGCGCTCTCCAGTTCCTGGATCAGTTCTTCGGACCGGGACATGGAACCCTCGACAAACATTTCCAGGTACGATCGCTCGGTCGCGCCAAGAGCAGTTGCGTAGCTTTCGTCGATATCGGGGACGCCGCTGATCGGTCGGATTATGACGGTTGCCGTCGGCTCGCTATCCAGCAAGTAGCCGACGATTTTCTGAGATAGCCTGTAACTCTCCGAGGCTTGCCCGCGGGGGCTGCAAGTCAAATGCAGTATTTTCGTCATCTGCTTTCCAATCTCTGCTGTCCGAACTCTGATCATCAGCAAAGAGCAATTTCGGCCTGCATCCAAGGACCATGAATGAGCTTCGCGACTGGTCCATGATTTTCCGGCGCAGGCTTGACTGCCGTCGCGTGCGAGAACTGGAGACCGATCCGAATCGTTATGGCATAGTGGGTTTTTCGTTCATCGAAAGATCGGATCGGGCCATGCCTGCCGCGAATCCCCGAAAGCTCCCGCCGCTTGATCCGAAGGCGGCAGCACCGTTCTACCGGCAGATTTACGATCGGTTTCGCGACGCTATCGCCACTGGAATGTTGAAGCCTGGTGACCGCATTCCGTCGGCACGGGCGTTGACCAAGGAATTGGGGCTGGCCAGAGGTACCATCGACACGGCTTATTCCTTGCTGGCCGCTGAAGGGTATGTCGAGGCGCGCGGGCAGGCAGGAACCATTGTAAGCCCAGACCTTACGCCGCGAATATCCATTGCGAACCCGACGCCGCGAGCGGATCCCCGGATGGATGCAGTCAGTTTTCGTCCGGATTCCATCCTGCCATTCCAGATGGGTTTGCCCGCCCTGGATGCGTTTCCCCGGAAGATCTGGGCGCGCCTTGGCGCGCGTAGTGCGCGGGCCATGCAGCCTTCCGATATGATCCATCCCCCTGTGTCCGGCTTGCCTTCGCTGCGTGCTGAAATCGCGAGATATCTCCAGGTCTCGCGTGGGATCAACTGCTCGCCGTCTCAGGTGTTCGTTACCTCGGGATACCGCCAAACCGTGGAACTGATCGGTCATGCCCTGCTGAAGGCGGGCGATCGCGTCTGGCTCGAAGACCCGGGATATCCGCCCACGCGAGAAATTTTCGAATATATGCAGATCGAAGGCATCTCGGTGCCGGTCGATGCGGAAGGCATGGTCGTTTCCGATGCCGTCAAGTTCGCGCCCCGGGCGCGCGCAGCGGTGGTCACGCCTGCGCATCAGAGCCCGCTCTGCATGTCCCTGTCGTTACCCCGGCGTCTGGCGTTGTTGGACTGGGCCGCGCGAAACAAGGCATGGATCATCGAAGACGACTACGATGGCGAATACCGCTATGTCAGCCGCCCACTCCCTGCATTGAAAAGCCTCGATCGTGACAGGCGGGTGCTCTATGCGGGTACCTTCAGCAAGGTACTTTTTCCAGGCATGCGGCTGGCCTATCTCGTCGTGCCGGAAGCGCAGGTCGAGCGGTTTGAGGAGGTCACCGAAAGCCTTTCAACTGGCTCTCCGGGGCTTACGCAAACCATCGTCACTTCATTCATCGCCGAAGGACATTTTGCGCGCCATATCCAGCGGATGCGGAGGCTCTATGCCGAGCGCCGCGCGGCAACCGCGGCGGGGCTGGAAAGCGTGCTGGGAAAAAATGTGCGAATAGATTTACAGCCGGGGGGCATGCACCTGATCCTGCGTCTGCGAGGCAACCGTTCAGATCGCCGGCTCGCTGCGAGCATGCGGGAACAAGGCCTGTACGCGGAGGCACTTACGGATTGGACGAGGCGCAATGATGGGGCTTCCGCCCTTCTTTTGAACTTCACGAATATCGCCTCGCGGCGCACGGCCGAAAATTTCGGACGGCGCATTTTGGGATTGATGTGACTGAAGCTCGAGCGTGATCTGCTGGATTATGGAAATCATGGCCCAGCTACAAACGCCTATCATGGACCTTCTTGAATAGGCCAAGATGCGAAACGATGGAATCCTTCAACCAGATGAGGATTCAATCATGAACAAGCGCATCGATTACGCCAAGGCTTCACCGGAAGGCTTCAAGGCTTTTGGAGGGGTCTACGTCTATCTTCAAAAAAGCGGCCTTTCAAAGCAACTTGTCGATCTCGTCTATCTGCGGGTTTCGCAGATCAACGGCTGTGCCTACTGCATCGATATGCACTCCCGCGACCTGCTCAAGTCTGGCGTCGTCGCGGACAAGCTCGTGCTGGTGCCTGTGTGGCGAGACGCGGGGGAAGTCTTTAGTGAGCGCGAACGCTCTGCGCTGGCCTGGACCGAAACCGTGACGCGGGTGGCCGAAACTGGCGTTCCCGATGCCGACTACGAGGCCGCCGCTGGCGAATTCAGCGACAAGGAACTCGCTGACCTCACCTATGCCATCGGCCTGATGAGCGCGTTCAATCGATTGGGAATTTCGTTCCGCTCGATTCCCGCTGCCGCCAGTAAGGCTTGAGGCGCCCATCAGCAAGCATGTCGCGCATGGAATCCTCCATGCGCGTCCAGCCCCTCACAAGCGGCCCGGCGGTAACGCCCGGTGACCAGCGAATGGAGTGACTCACATGGCATGGATGATATTGGCCTCCGCCGGCCTTCTCGAGATCGGATTCGCCTTCGGCATGAAGTGGTCCGCAGGCTTCACTCTGCTGATACCCGCGCTGTTTACGGCTGCCACCGGTTTGTCGAGTATCTTTCTTCTCTCGCTGGCGCTCCGCACACTTCCCGTAGGAACGGGGTACGCGGTCTGGACCGGTATCGGTGCCGCGGGTACCGCCGTTCTGGGTATCGCAGTGCTGGGCGACTCTGCGTCGCCGGCGCGGATACTTTGCATTGCTTTGATTGTGGCCGGCGTGATTGGACTAAAGCTTGTCTCTGCAAACTGAGGATGCCACTGACGCTCGGGTGCCCGTTTCGGCCTGACCGTTTGATGCTAAGGCGGATCCGGCGACCACCAACGCAGGGCGGCCTAGGTCGGAACATTCATGGGGTTCTCCTTCTGCAGCCGGAGATGGCGCAATCTTGCCGGCGGTCCGCCAGCGGCCTGCCCACCGGGCGCCGGACGAGTGCGCCGCGATGGGCTCCGACTTAGGCGGTTATTCCGGCACGACCAGAGCCTTGTTCGTGCGCAGCGCGCTCATCACCTTCGGATCGAGTTTGAGATGGGCTTGCACCAGTCCCGGAGGTGTTGCCGCCATCCAGGTATCGAGCGAGAAATCGATAAAGCGGTCACTCTTGAACGTCTCGAGAAATCGAAAGTTGGTCGAGCCGGTATTCTCGAGATAGTGGCCCATCGCCACCGGGACGTAACCAACGTCGCCGGCCTGCAGATCAAATGTGCGCGCCTGCCCCTGGCCGGCAAACACACCCATGCGCGCCTGCCCCTCGATGACGTAGAGCCACTCGTCTCCGTTAGGGTGCCAGTGCACCTCGCGCAATCCGCCGGGTTCGAGTTCAACCAGGGCCGCTGCGGTCGTGGTGCTGATTGGAAACAAACGGGAATCGGTGATCCGCACCGTTCCGCCCTTCGTCTTGATGGGCACCTGCTCCATCATCCGCCACGTGTAGCTCGTCTCCGACGCCTTTGCGCCCGATATGGCTTCCGATCCGAGCGGCCCCGGCAACGGAGCCAGGAAAATATAGCGCTCGCTTTCATCGGGGGTGTGGCCGAACAGCGAGGCAGGCACTCCGAAATTCTTGCCCAGCACATCGGTCGGTATGCGCTTGAACCAGTCGTTGAGCAGGAAGGTGTTGTCTTCGTCGAAATCGCCATCGTCGAACACGAGAAGAAATTCGCAGCCGTCGGGGCCGAGGCCCTGGATCGAGTGCGGGGTTCCGCCCGGGAAGAACCAGAGATCTCCGACGCCGACGTCATCGACGAAATAGCGTCCCTCGGAATCGACGGCCGTCACGCGAGCCGTGCCATAGAGCATGTAGGCCCATTCTGACGCCTTATGCCAATGCAGCTCACGCACACCGCCCGCGTTCAGGCGCATATTTACGCCGGCCATGGACTTGGCAATGCCTAGCTCACGCTGCGTGACCTGGCGGGTCCAGCCGCCCGGCTCAAGCCGCATATGGGCGTCCGAGAACGAGAAGCGCAGGTTCGGCAAGGTACCATGATCAGTCGACGGCGGAACCAGCAGATCCGGGTTCTGCCGATCCCGCATGAGATTGCGCGGACCGGGATCGGTGCCGCCGTGACCCGGTCGCTGTGGCTGAGGAATCGCGCCGTCCGCGGTTTGCGCGTGCGCCAGCCCAACGCTCGTTAGCAGACCTCCGGTAGCGGTCGCTGCCAACATATGGCGACGAGAAATGGAATCCATGCGCGGTCCTCCCATGATTCCAGGCTACAATGCTTCTGCGCACGCTATCAAAGCAGTACACTTCGATATTTCTCGTTAGCACGAGTTCCAGCGGCTTCGGGCAGGGCGAGCGCCAACATTGGCGCTGTCCGCCTCGATGCTTCGATAACCGTATCGGTTTTCGAACCAGGCCGTTGACCCATACCCCCGCTGCGATCGACGAAAGACCCGGGATCACGATGCGGTGCTCTATGCTCGTACGGATGCCATCCACGATGCCTTTGGCGGACAGTTCGCTGCCTTCACTAAGGACGGCGAGGACAACAAAACGCTGTTCGCAAAGACTGGAAAATTGCCGATGCCGGTCCTGGCTATCGGTGGCGATCACTCCTTCGGCACATTGATGAACTCCGACTTGGCCGATGTCGCGCGCGCCGTCAAAGGTGCTGTCAAAACCAATGCGGGCTTTTTGCCTAATTGTCTCCAGAACTGCTTGAGGTCAGCTTTGGGTTAAAAGAAGTCCTCGGCTGAACCGATCGGGCAGGTCAGCTATGGGCCAGAAGCGGACGACGAGACCGAGCGTCTTGGCATCCCCAAGGCCAACGATAAGCTCGAACTTCTCCGGCGGCTGCGTCCATCTGGGCTTGCCTTACGAACCCACTGACTACACGCTACCCAAATGAGCAGATTCCACGCCCGAGGTAAGGTCATGATCGGCGCCACGGCACTCCGTGCGCTTGTGCTGACTGCAGCTTTTTTCGCGGCGTTGTCGCCGGCCACCTGCCTTGGCGAAAACAGCAACCGCTTGC
>NZ_JADPIU010000098.1:0-20426 GCF_023073075.1 Bradyrhizobium sp. 61
TGCCGCCCACCAAGTCGCTATCATCGACTTGGCGAGCGGAAAAAGTGTCGGCTATGTCCCCGAACACCCGTCGGTCATGTCCCCGGGCTGAACATCAAGCCGGGCGATGACAGCGGTTGTGTGGTGGCGGGAGTGCGCTCTTCACTGCTGCTGGCGTCACATCCGCAGCAACGCCTGCCGGTCAATCTTCCCCGTTCCCGTCTTCGGCAGCTCGTCGATGAAGATCACCTCGCGCGGATATTTGTAAGGAAGCAGCTTGCCCTTGACGTAATCCTGTAGCCGCCGCGTTGCCTCATTCTGATCGGTCGCGCGGTTGTTCATCACCACCACCGCCTTCAGCGTCATGCGCCGGTCCGGCAGTTCGGCGGCGAACACGGCGCATTCGCGGATATCGGGGTGGTCGGCGAGGCACAGCTCGACCTCGAGCGGGTAGACCCACTGGCCGGAGATCTTGATGAGGTCGTCGGCACGGCCGCGGAAGAAGTGGAAGCCGTCGGCATCGCGGACGAAGCGGTCGCCGGTGTAGATCCAGCCGCCCTCGCGGATGGTCTCGGCGGATTTGTCCGGCCGGTTCCAGTACAGCGGCGTGTTGGAATCGCCGCGCACCCACAAGATGCCTTCCTCGTCGTCGGCGACGTCGCGGCCGTCCTTGTCGCGCAGCGCGACCTCGTAGCCTGGCACGCGCAGGCCGGCGGCGCCGAGCTTCTTCTGCGCGGGGCGGTTGGAGAGATAGATGTGCAGCACCTCGGTCGAGCCGAGGCCTTCGACGATTTCGAGGCCGGTGAGCGTCTTCCAGCCGTTGAAGACGTCCGCAGACAGGACCTCGGCCGCCGAAAGCGACATGCGCAGCGACGAGAAGTTGGTCTTGTCTGCCCCCTCCGCCTTGGTCAGCGAGGTGTACAGCGTCGGCAGGCCGAAGAAGACCGTTGGCTTGTATTGCTCGATCGCGGCAAAGATCGATGCAGGCTTCGGCTGGCCCGGCAGCAGCAGCGTCGCGGCACCCGCGGAGAACGGGAAGGTGACGGAGTTGCCGAAACCGTAGGCGAAGAAGATCTTCGGCACCGAGAAGCAGATGTCGCCGGGCGTCAGCTTCAGCACGTTCTGCGCAAAGGCGGCATCGCTGTAGGCCATGTCGTGCTGCAGGTGCACGATGCCCTTGGGCCGGCCGGTCGAGCCGGAGGAGTACATCCAGAACGCCATCTCGTCGCGATCGGTGTCCGCTTCCGCGAGCTCGGCCGGGAACCGCGCGAGCCAGCCTGGCGCCGCGATCGCCGCAGGCGCGGCGTGGCCGCGCGCGTCGCCGTTGACGACGATCAGCGTGCGCAGGCAGGTCGCCGCGCAGGCCTCCGCATCGAAGCGCGTCGCGAATTCGGCATCCGCCACCGCAACCGCCGCGCCGGAATCGGCGAGATAGAATTGCAGCAGGTCCGGCGGCGTCAGCGTGTTGATCAGGAGCGGCACGAAGCCGGCGCGCACCGCGCCGAAGAATGCGGCCGGATAGGCCGGGGTATCGTCGAGGAACAGCAGCACGCGGTCGCCGCGCTTCAGGCCAAGCGACGCGAAACCGTTGCCCCAGCGGCAAGCTTCCGCGCAAAGCTCGGAATAGCTGCGGGTCCCCGCGGGTCCGATCAGCGCAGGCTTGTCGCCGCGGCCCTTGGCGAGCTGGTCGAACAGCACGCGGCTGGCATTGTAGGTTTGCGGAATGGCAAAGCCGATTTCACGGGCGCCCGGGCCGTCAGCGGGCACCTGGTCGCGGATCTCGCTGCTCATGCGGCATCTCCGCCGTTCTTCTCGGCCTCGTAGCGCGTCATGAAGGCGGGCGACATCGCGCGCAGCCGGGGGTCGTCGATACGGCCGGAGCGGGTGATGTAGCTGTAGGCGAAGTCCATCAGGCCGAGCTGCATGTGCTGGGCGAAGTGCTCGTACCAGAAGGCCGAGGTGCGCGCGGCATTGACGAGCTTCTGCACCACCGGCTTTCGCGCGGCCTGATAACGGTGCAGCGCGGTCGCCAGATGCGCATCCGACTCCAGCGCCTTGACCAGCGCAATGGCGTCCTCGATCGCGAGCCGCGTCCCCGAGCCGATGGAGAAATGCGCCGAGTGCAGGGCGTCGCCGAGCAGCACCATGTTCTTGAACGACCAGTGCTCGTTCCAGACCCAGGGAAAGTTGCGCCAGACCGACTTGTTGGAGACCAGGCAGTGGCCGCCCAGCGTGTCGGCAAAGACCTCCTCGCAGACGCCCTTGCACTGCTCGGCATCCTTGTAGGCGAAGCCATAGGCCTGCCATGTCGCGTGGTCGCATTCGACCAGGAAGGTGCTCATGGTCGGGGAGTAGCGATAGTGATGGGCATTGAAGGCGCCGCGGTCCGTCTTCACGAAGGTCTGCGACAGCGTGTCGAAGCGTTTCGAGGTCCCGTACCAGACGAACTTGTTGGAGGAGTAGGACAGCGACGTGCCGAAATCGCCCTCATAGGCGCGCCGCACCAGCGAATTCAGCCCGTCGGCCGCGACGATCAGGTCGTGGCCGTTGAGCTGGTCGATGGCGTGGATCTGCGTGTCGAAGCGCGGCGTGACGCCGGCGTCGAGCGCGCGCTGCTGGAGGAACTGCAGGAGCTCCAGCCTGCCGATCGAGGAGAAGCCGACGCCGTCGATGGCGACGCTGTCGCCGTGAAGGTTCAGCGTGATGTTCTCCCAGCTCTCCATATGCGGCGCGATCGCATCGACCGTTTCGGGGTCGTCGGCGCGCAGGAATTCCAGGGCCTGATCGGAGAACACGACGCCAAAGCCCCAGGTCGCGTCGGCCGGGTTCTGTTCGAACAGGTCGACTTGATCCTCGGGGTGACGCTTTTTCCAGAGATAGGCGAAGTAGAGCCCACCGGGCCCCCCGCCAATCACGGCGATCCGCAACGTCTGCCTCCCTAATTGACAGTATACTTACTATCTAGGGGTACACTAATGTGCTCCGGCCGTCCGCGCCAGCGGAATTATCGAAGGCGGGGGGCGTCGAAGCTTACTCCCGGACACGCGCCAGGCGCGTGTCCGGGGCAGTGACGTTGCGAACCATAGCCAAACCGCGCGAGCTTGGCCATCCGGGGTCAGACGCAGCGCTTCACGTAGACGCCGTTCACCAGCACCCTGGTACAGCGGACCGCGGGAACCGGCTTGCGCACCACGACGGCCGCATTCGGCCCGGCACAGCCGGCGCGGTAGACGCCGCGGGCGCACACCACCGCGTTGGCATCGGTAGACTCAAAGGTCATGCTCGCGCCGAAGGCGAGGAGCGCGGCAGCAATAAGCAGAAATGAACGCATGTCTTTCTCCGGTCTTGTCGTGATCGAAATCGGTTACTTGCAAAGGGTTTGTCGCGGCAGGCGCGCGAAAATTCATTCGCGCGCGGCCGGTCGGTGGCGCGCGCTTGGCGCGCAATCCCGCGCCGCTTATCGCGCCGCGAATGGCGCCAGCACTTCCTTGCAGGCGGGTGACAGCGACGCGGCATTGCTGGAGATGCATTGCACGATGCGGCCCCCGCCCGGCGCGACGCCGGCGCAGAGCGTGCGGATGTCGGCACCGCAGGCCGAGCGCACGATGAACAGTTCTTCGCGCGGCCGTAGCGGGCGCAGAACGATCACGGCCGGCGCCGCCGCCGGTGCTGCTGCCGCAGGAGCTGCGCCCGCAGGTGCTGCTGTCGCAGCAGCGCCGCCGCCACCGGTTGCGGCGCTCACCGCCTTCTCACAGGCCGGCGAAACCTTGGCCTTGTTCTTCTCGAGACATTCGAGGGCGGGGGCGCCACCCGGCGGCACGCTGGCGCACACCTTGGGATAATCGGCGCGGCACGCGCTCTTGACCGCGGCAATCTGCGTGCTGCTCGGCTGCTTTGACGCCGCCGCTTTCGGAGCGGCTGCGGCGGCGGGGGCTGCTTCGGTCTTTGCCGGTTCGGACTTGGCGGGTGCAGCTTCAGTCTTCGGCGCCGCAGCGGGCTCGACCGCGCGAACCGCGGTCTGGCATCCCGATGACAGGCTGGACATGTTCTTCTGGAGACATTGATACGCCTCCACGCCGCCGGGCGTGACACTCGCGCAGTGCGCCATGAAGTCCGAGCGGCATGCGGAGCGGATGGCGCTCTTCTGAGCGTCGGTCGGCGCTTGCGCGAATGCGCCTGTTGCAGTTGCGAAGAGCGTTGCCGCCAGCAGCGCGCGACGCGTTGATGCATGTTTCAACGTGTTGAACATTTGGGTAAATCCCTGCCCTGTCGGTCACGCCGACAATTTTTAAATGTAATGCAAGCAATCATTGCGGGTGATGCCGCGTGCAGCATCATTGGCTGCCTCGGCCTCTACCGCAAGTAGATTATACGGGCGCAATTGCGACGTAACTAGAGCATGATCCGGAAAAGTGCGCCGCGGCTTTCCCTCGCGACAAACGCGGAACGCGTTGGCGCGGAGATCATGCTCAAACAATACGGCGTCAGAGCTTGACCATGCGCTTGCCGCGGTTCTCTCCCGCCAGCAATCCGATCAGCGCCTTCGGCGTATTCTCCAATCCGTCGATGATGTCCTCCTGCACCTTCAGCTTGCCGGATGCGACCCAGCCCTGGAGGTCGGCGAGCGCGCGCTGGCTCTCCTTCATGTAGTCCATCACGATGAAGCCCTGCATGACGAGCCGCTTCACCACGATCAGGCCGGGCACGCCGCGCGGGCCGTGCGCGGCAGGTGCGCCGTCATATTGCGAGATCGCGCCGCAGCAGGCGATGCGGCCGTAATTGTTCATCTGCGGCAGGCAGGCTTCCAGAATGTCGCCGCCGACATTGTCGAAATAGACGTCGATGCCTTTTGGCGCCGCCGCGCGCAGGGCCTTGAACACCGCGCCGTCCTTGTAGTCGACGGCGGCATCGAAGCCGAGCTCGGAGGTCAGCCAGTTGCACTTGTCCGCGCCGCCGGCGATGCCGATCACGCGACATCCCCTGATCTTGGCGATCTGCCCGACGATCGAGCCGACGGAGCCGGCCGCCGCGGACACCACGACGGTCTCGCCCTCTTTGGGCTTGCCGACCTCCAGCAGGCCGAAATAGGCGGTGAGGCCGGCGATGCCGAACACGCTGAGCAGATGCGTCATCGGCTCGAGCTTCGGCATTTTCGTGAGATGCTTTGCCGGCACCGCGGCAAACTCCTGCCAGCCGGTGTCGCCGAACACGATGTCGCCGGCAGCCAGCCCCGGCGCCTTCGAGCTGACGACCTCGGCGATGCCGCCGCCGGCCATCACGCTGTTGGCCTCGACCGCGGAGCGATAGGTCGCGCCATGCATCCAGGCGCGGTTGGCCGCGTCGAGCGAGATGTAACGCACCTGCAGCAAGGCCTCGCCATCCTTCGGCTCAGGCATCGCACCCTCGACCATCTTGAAGTGCTCGGCACCGAGCTTGCCGCTGGGCTTTTCGACCAGAAGAATCTGGCGATTGATGCTGCTGCTCATGGCGTTTCCTCTTCGTTTGCTTGACGATTATTGATGCAGCCGCCGCAAAGAAAACGCGCAAGCCGCATTCGTTGTGCGCTGCATGAAGGCTAGATCGCGCCGACCCGTTTCGCAACGGGAACATCAGGCCATCGCGCGAGCACGCCAAGCGTGTTGCGTCGTCGTCATATCTGCGACATCATGAAGCGCCGGTGTAGGTGGGGGTAAGCGATGTCGAACAAGTTTACGCAATACATTCTGGCCGCGATGGTGCTGGGCATCGTCATGGGGGCGGCGATCTTCAACTTCCTGCCTGACACCAGAGCCGAATGGGCTTCCTCCATCAACCTGATCGCCATGATGTTCCTGCGCTTGATCAAGATGATCATCGCGCCGCTGGTGTTTGCGACGCTGGTCGGTGGCATCGCGCATATGGGCAGCGGCTCGCGGCTCGGGCGCATCTTCGCCAAGACCATGGGCTGGTTCGTCAGCGCGTCCTTCGTGTCGCTGTTGCTCGGCCTCGTCATGGTCAATCTGCTCCAGCCCGGCGCGAACTTCCCCGGCACGCTGCCGCAGGCGGGGCAATCGACCGGCTTGCCGGTCTCGGCCTTCTCGATCGAAAAATTCCTGACCCATCTGATCCCGACCTCGATCGCCGACGCCATGGCGCAGAACGAGATCCTGCAGATCGTGATCTTCGCCGTGTTCTTCTCGGTGGCGATGGGCTCGATGCCCGAACGATCGAAGCCGATCCTGGCAATGATCGACGACGTCGCTCACATCATGCTCAAGGTGACGAGCTATGTGATGCTGTTCGCCCCGCTCGCGGTATGGGCCGCCATCACGGCCACTGTCGCCAAGAACGGCCTCGGCGTGCTGTGGAAGCTCATCGTCTTCATGGGTGGCTTCTATCTCGCGCTTGGGATCCTGTGGGTCATCCTAATGATCGTCGGCTTTATGGTGATCGGGCCGCGATACAGCCATCTGCTGAAGCTGATCCGCGAACCCCTGATGATCGCGTTCTCCACCGCGAGCTCGGAAGCGGCCTATCCGAAGACGCTGGAGGGGCTGACCAAGTTCGGCGCGTCGTCGCGGATCTCGAGCTTCGTGCTGCCGCTCGGTTACTCCTTCAATCTCGACGGCACGATGATGTACTGCACCTTCGCGAGCATCTTCATCGCGCAGACCTACCACATCGAGATGTCGCTCGCGACGCAGCTGGCGATGCTCGCGACGTTGATGATCACCTCCAAGGGCGTTGCCGGCGTACCGCGCGCATCCCTCGTGGTGATCGCCTCGACGCTGTCGCAGTTCGGCATCCCCGAGGCAGGCCTGCTGATGATCATGGGCATTGACACGTTCCTCGACATGGGACGCAGCGCCACCAATGTCATCGGCAATTCGCTCGCGACCGCCGTGGTCGCGAAGTGGGAAGGTGAGCTCGGGCCCGAGCACGAGCTCGGACCCGGCGAAGCGACGACGCCGGACATGGTTCCGGGCGAACTGCCCGCGATGGCCGGCCATTGACGGGAGTGCATCATGCGCCTTTCAACGGCGATATCGGGTGGCCTGTTGCTGGCGGCGTGCCTGCTGGCAACCGGCGCCTCCGCCCAGACCGGCGGCAGCGAAGGGCTTAGCCCGACGCTGTCGGCCATCAAGAACAGGCACACCGTGCGGCTCGGCTATCGCGAGAGCTCGCCGCCGTTCTCCTTCCTCGACCAGTCAGGCCGCCCGATCGGCTACAGCCTCGAACTCTGCGAGGCCATCGTCGAGGAGATCGGCGTCGAGGTCGACGATCCCGATCTGAAGATCGACTACGTCAAGGTCACCTCGGACGACCGCATCGACGCCGTGCTCCAGAACAAGATCGACCTGGAATGCGGTTCGACCACGGCCAATGCCGAGCGGGGCAAGCGCGTCGCGTTCTCGCCTTTGATGTTCGTCGCCGGCACCAAGCTGATGGTGCCGAAGGCGTCAAAGGTCCAGTCGTTGACCGATCTGAAGGGCAAGACCGTGGTGGTGACGAAGGGCACCACCAACGAGCAGGCGATCCAGGCGGCCGACAAGAAGTCCTCGCTCGGCCTCAACATCGTCACCTCGCCGGATCACGAGCAGTCCTACCAGATGCTCGTCGACGGCAAGGCCGATGCGTTCGCGACCGACGACATCCTGCTCTTCGGCCTGATCGCGCGCCACAAGGCGCAGGACAAGTTCCGCGTCACCGGCGATTACCTGTCCTATGACCCCTACGGCATCATGTTCAGGAAGGGTGAGCCTCAGCTGACGGCGGTGGTCGACCGCACCTTCCGCAAACTCGGCTCCAATCGCGATCTCGTTCCGCTCTACAACAAATGGTTCACCGCGCGGCTGCCCACCGGCGAACGCCTGAACGTGCCGATCTCCCTGCAGCTGGAGGAAGCCTTCAAGGCGATGGACGACTCCGCCAGCGCGAATAATTAGCGCTTACTTCCTTCTCCCCTTGTGGGAGAAGGTGGCGCGAAGCGCCGGATGAGGGGTCTCTATCCGCACGTTAAATCTACGTTGAGGAGAGAGACCCCTCACCCGTCTCGCCGCTACGCGGCGAGCCACCCTCTCCCACAAGGGGAGAGGGGACGCAGCGCACTTTGTCGCGAGAGTTCAATCAACGTTATCCCCAAACACGCGATCCAGCGCCGCGTCGTACGTCGCCTGCACCAGCTCCGGATGCAGCTTCGCCAGCGCTTCCATCATCACGCCGGAATTGATTTCCAGCACCCGCCACTCGCCATCGACACGGATCACGTCAATTGACGCAAAGGCGATGCCGATGGCGCTCGCGGCATCGGTCGCGAGCTTGACACAGGCCGTACGATGCTTGTCGTCCTCCAGCAGCACCGGCTTTGCGCCGGCATCGAGATTGTGTCGCCAATCCGACCCACGCTGCTTGCTGTAGACGACGAGTGGCACATCATCGAGCAGGATCACGCGCACCTCTTGCTCGATCGCGACATAGGGCGAGATCACGAGTCCGGCGCTCATCGAAAAGACCTCGGCAGCCGCGTGGTCGAGTTCCGCCTCTGTCGTCACCTTGAACACCGAGCGCCCCGATGTTCCCTCGTTCGGCTTCACCACCACGCCTTGCGGATGGTCGTGAAGCAGCTCGAGCATTGCGTCTCGCCAATTGGAGCCAACAATGTTCTTGCCCAGCTTTGGGTTGAGGAAGAGGCGATGGGGAACGCATGGCACGCCCTCAAGCGCCAGCACCTCGGCAGTGGCCGATTTGTCGTTGGCGAGACGGTGCGCGATGGCGCTGTTGAGGCCGATGTCGTAGCCGAACGCGAAGTGGCGCTTCGCGCGGCTGCGCATCGCGAGCAGCCAGCCGCCGGCGCGGACGTCGAGCGCGATGCCATGGGTCGCGCAATAGCGCCTGATCGCCTGGACGAAGATCCGCTCGCCGCTTGCCATCTGTTCAGTCGTTCCTGTCGCCAAAAGCCGCAAAAATGCGGGAAACGGCGCCAAACCGGGGTGAAAGTCAGAGCTATTCTTAATGAAATTCTCGCGAGCGCGACGGAAATTAAGTGCTGCAATCAGGCCCTGAAGGGAAAAGAAATTGCCCGCCGCGCATGCCCGGCAGCAGATTCATTAATGATGTGGCCATTTCCGCCGCAAATGCCGGTTTGAGCGGCATCAATTGCATCCGGAACGAGGTTGATTATTGGCCTCAATGGCGTAGATCACACACGCGAAATCCTCCGCCATGGCAATGGTGCCCGCCCCGTTTTCAGGGGCCGGGCAACGCTTTTGCCCTAAAACCGCAATTATTCGGAATATCGAAAATCATGAGCGCGTTTTACCGAGAGAAGGTTCTTTCCGTCCAGCACTGGACCGATACGCTGTTCAGCTTCCGCGCCACGCGCGACACCGGCTTCCGCTTCCAGAACGGCCAGTTCGCCATGATCGGCCTCGAGGTCGACGGCCGTCCGCTGCTGCGCGCCTACAGCATGGCGAGCGCCAACCACGAGGAAGAGCTCGAGTTCTTCTCGATCAAGGTTCAAGACGGTCCGCTGACCTCGCGCCTGCAGAAGATCAAGGAAGGCGACACCATCCTGGTCGGCCGCAAGGCGACCGGCACGCTGATCACCGACAACCTCATTCCCGGCAAGCGGCTGATGCTGCTCTCGACCGGCACCGGTCTCGCGCCCTTCGCCAGCCTGATCAAGGACCCCGAGGTCTACGACCAGTTCGACAGCATCGTGCTGGTGCATGGCTGCCGCCAGGTCTCCGAGCTTGCCTATGGTGAGAAGCTGGTTGCTTCCTTGCGCGAGGACGAGCTGTTCGGGGAGCTGCTGGCGGACAAGCTGATCTACTATCCGACCGTGACCCGCGAGCCATTCAAGAACCGCGGCCGTATCACCGACCTCATCAACTCCGAGCAGATCTTCAACGATATCGGACAGGGCCCGCTCGACATCGAAACCGACCGCATCATGATGTGCGGCAGCCCGGCGATGCTGGAAGAGCTGAAGGTGATGTTCGAAGGCCGCGATTTCATCGAGGGCTCCGGCAACAAGCCCGGCCATTTCGTGATCGAGAAGGCGTTCGTCGAGCGGTAAGCGCCGTTCGGCTTGTTGAGCGCGGCACTTTTAGCCACAACATCGGTGTCATCCCGGGGCGCGCGACTTGTCCGCCGTAGCTCGAAGAGCGGAAGCGCGAGCCCGGGACCCATAACCACAGGAAGTGGTTTGGCGACGGCTAGTGGTTATCAGCTCGCGCCATAACCTCTCCCTGTGGTTATGGGTCCCCGCATTCGCGGGGACGTCAGTCGAGTGTGGGGCTGCCATTTCGCCTCACACTCGCTAGGCCATCCACGTCCCTCACCCTCCTCCCCCGACTTTGTTATTGGCGCGTCTCGCGCGCACCTTGTTATAAGCTCGCGCCAAAATCTCGCCGCGATGTTGCAATGCGAGAGCTGGGGAGCTGCGCAAATCTTGTCCGTGATCGACCATGGTCCGCCGAAACCGACTGCTTTCGTGCTGGCGGGCGGCGGCAGTTTTGGAGCGATCCAGGTCGGCATGATGCATTCACTGGCGCGGCACGGGGTCGTCGCCGATCTCGTCGTCGGCTCCAGCGTCGGCGCGATCAACGGCGCTTATTATGCCGGCGACCCCTCGCTCAAGGGCGTGCTCGGGCTTGAAGCCGTCTGGCGCGGCCTGAAGCGTCATGATGTCTTCCCGGTCACCTGGAAGAGCCTCGCCGGATTCATGTGGCGGCGCGATTTCCTGATTCCCCATGACGGCATCCGCAAGCTGGTCGAGGACCACATCCCCTATCGCAACCTCGAGGACGCCGCGCTGCCCGTGCACATCGTCACCACCGATTTCGTCTCCGGCGAGAGCGTGGTGTTGTCGGAGGGGGCGACGGTGGACGCGATCCTGGCGTCCACTGCGATCCCCGGCGCGTTCTCGCCGGTCTACTACCGCAATCGGTTCCTGGCCGACGGTGCGCTCTCCTCGAACACGCCGGTCCGGGTTGCCATCCAGAAAGGCGCAAAGCGGCTGGTCGTGCTGCCGACCGGACACGCCTGCGCGGTGAAGGACCCGCCGGTGGGCGCGGTTGCCAATGCCCTGCATGCGCTGACGCTGCTGATCGCCCGGCAATTGGTGGCGGAGCTCGAGGGGGTGGCGTCCGACATCGAATATGTCGTGGTGCCGCCGCTCTGTCCGCTGGTGGGATCGCCCTACGATTTTTCGCGGACCGACGACCATATCGAGCGTGCGGTCGCGAGCACCGATGCCTGGCTGGCGCGAGGCGGCCTCGAGCAGCACGGCGTCATTCCGCACGAGGCGCAGCCTCATGGTCACTGATTTGTCATTTCATTTGAATCTATTGCACTGCGAAGCCGACCGCGGGATGGATTGATTTGCGGCATCCGGATTCGGTAGCCTCAAGGCGGGGTCCGCGTCATAACCATGGACGTGGCGCGGGCGTATCATGCCCTGTCAGACTGACGAGAGGGATGTGGTCGTGGCCAACGATAACAAGACGCAAGCTTCACCCGAAGGGCTGATGGAAACCCTGCTGCTGCCGTTCTCGCCGCGTTTCATCGTGCTGACCATCTGCGCGGTCGTCACCGCGCTGCTGATCGGCATCGGCCTCGCCGATGGCAAGATCTTCGACATCCTGCTGATCCCGATCGCGATCTTCGGCGCTCTCACGCTGCTCGGCGTCCGCGACCTCATGCAGAAGGGCCATGCCGTTCTGCGCAACTACCCGATCTCGGCGCACATCCGCTTCCTGCTGGAAGAAATCCGCCCGGAGATGCGGCAGTACTTCTTCGAGAGCGAGAAGGACGGCATGCCGTTCTCGCGCGACATCCGCGCGGTGGTCTATCAGCGCGCCAAGATGGAGCTCGACAAGCGTCCGTTCGGCACCCAGGAGGACGTCTACCGCGAGGGCTACGAGTGGATGCATCACTCGGTCTCGCCGAAGACGCACGCCGAGGAGAAGTTTCGTGTCACCATCGGCGGCCCCGATTGCGCAAAGCCATATTCGGCATCGGTGTTCAACATCTCCGCGATGAGCTTCGGCGCGCTCAGCCCGAACGCCGTGCGCGCGCTCAATGCCGGCGCCAGGAAGGGCGGCTTCGCGCATGACACCGGCGAGGGCGGCTTCAGCCCCTATCACCGCGAGATGGGCGGCGACATCATCTGGGAGATCGGCTCCGGCTATTTCGGTTGCCGTCATCTCGACGGCACGTTCGATCCGGAGGCGTTCGCCCGCGTCGCGAGCCAGGACCAGATCAAGATGGTCGAGCTCAAGATCAGCCAGGGCGCCAAGCCCGGCCATGGCGGCGTGCTGCCGGCTGCGAAGGTGTCGGAGGAGATCTCAAAAATCCGCGGCGTCACGATGGGCGAGGACTGCATCTCGCCGGCCTCGCACCGCGCCTTCTCCACGCCAACAGGCATGATGCAGTTCATCGCCGAGATGCGACGCTTGTCCGGCGGCAAGCCGGCCGGCTTCAAGCTGTGCATCGGTCATCCCTGGGAATTCCTGGCGATCTGCAAGGCGATGCTGGAGACCAGCATCTATCCGGATTTCATCGTCGTCGACGGCAACGAAGGCGGCACCGGCGCGGCGCCGCTGGAGTTCATGGACCATCTGGGCATGCCGATGCGCGAGGGCGTCAATTTCGTCCACAACGCGCTGGTCGGCATCAATGCGCGCGACCGCATCAGGATCGGCGCGTCCGGCAAGATCGCGACCGCCTTCGACATGGCGCGGGCGATGGCGATCGGCGCCGATTATTGCAACTCGGCGCGCGGCTTCATGTTCTCGCTGGGCTGCATCCAGTCGCTGAGCTGCCACACCGACCGCTGCCCGACCGGGGTTGCGACGCAGGACCCGACACGTGCGCGTGCGCTCTATGTGCCGCTCAAGATCGACCGCGTGCATAATTATCACCACGCCACGCTGCACTCGCTCACCGAGCTGATCGCCGCGGCCGGTCTCGAACATCCGCAGCAGCTGCGCCCGATCCACTTCAGCCAGCGGACATCGACCACCCAGGTGCGATCCTTTGCGCAGCTCTATCCGTCGCTGCGTCCGGGCGAGCTGCTCGAAGGCACCGAAGATCCGCGCTTCCGTGAAGCCTGGCAGATGGCGCGGGCGGAGACGTTCCAGCCGGCGCCGTAGGGGCCACCGCATGATCCGCCGCATCCTGCGGCGGTAAAAATTCATCGGGGATTGTGGTTGTGTTTTAACGTCTGTGTCAGCTTGGGGTGTAGATTGGCCCCATGGACGAGCGACGCGACAAAGCCAGGCACCGCGTGCTGAAAGCCGGAACCATAGAGTTCGGCGGCGGCGCGATCGACTGCACCGTCCGCAATTTCTCCGACACCGGCGCCGCGCTCGATGTCACCAGTCCGGTCGGTATCCCCGAGCGCTTCACCTTGGTCATCCAGGCCGACGGAACGCATCTCGCCTGCACGGTCGTCTGGCGCAAGGAGAAGCGGATCGGGGTGCGGTTCGGGTGAGCGGTCTGCGTTTGACGCGAGCGCGCACCACAAACTCCGCTGTCGTCCCGGGGCACGACAAAGTCGCGCGCTTAGGGCGCGCTTGTCCGGGACGACGGGTGGAGGGTTGGGTGCGCGATCATCCCGTCTCGACCTCACTCAACCGGCCCGCCAGAATCTTGTCGATCCTCCGACCGTCGAGATCGACCACCTCGATATGCCAGCCGGCGAAGTCGAAGGCATCGCCGACATTAGGCAGCACGTTGAACTGTTGCAGCACCAGGCCCGCCACCGTGTTGTAGCGGTGCGGCGGCAGCTCGACGCCGAGCAACTCGCCGAACTCGTCGACCGGCATCCAGCCGGAGACCAGCAGCGAGCCGTCATCGCGCCTGACATAGGCCGGCTCCGGCGGTCCCTCCTCGGAATGGAAGGCGCCGACGATCGATTCCAGAATGTCAGCCGTCGTCACGATACCCTCGAAGGCGCCGTATTCGTCGTAAACCAGGCCGACATGAACCGGAGCGGCTTTCAGGATCGCCAGCACGTCGCGGGCGTCGGCTGATGCCGGAATGCCGGGCGCCTCGCGCACCAGCGCTCGCAGATCCGGCGTGCGCTCGTTCATGTAGGCGACCAGCAGGTCCTTGGCCTGGAGCACGCCGATCGGCTTGTCGCGATCGCCGTCCGAGACGGGAAAGCGCGAATGCGGGCTCTTCGCGATGGTCGCTTGAATGGCTTCCGGCGCATCGTTCAGATCGATCTCGTTGACCTCCGTGCGCGGCGTCATGATCGCGCCGACCGGCCGGTCGCCGAGCCGCATGACGCCCGCGATCATCTCCTTTTCGCCCGACTCCAGCACGCCCGCGTTCTCGGCTTCGCTGACGAGATGATGGATCTCGTCCTCCGAGACCTTCTCCTCGGCCTTGCCGCCGCGGCCGAGCAGCGTGAGGATCAGCTTGCCGGAGAGATCGAGCAGGAAGACGAGCGGCAGCGAGATCCGCGCCAGAACGTGCATCGCGGGCGCGACCTTGACCGCGATGCTCTCGGGGTCGCGCAGGGCCACCTGCTTCGGCACCAGCTCGCCGACGATCAGGGTGGCGTAGGTGATCAGCGTGACCACGATGCCGACGCCGACGATGTCGGCGATCCCCGAGGACAGGCCGAGCTCGACCAGCCATTGCGTCAGCCGCTGTCCGAGCGTCGCGCCGGAGAACGCGCCCGAGAGCACGCCGACCAGCGTGATACCGATCTGCACCGTCGAGAGGAACTTTCCGGGGTCGGCCGCCAGCGTCAGCGCCCGCTCGGCGCCGCGCACCCCCTTGGCCGCGAGCAGCGACAGCCGGGCCGGGCGGGACGAGACCACGGCCAGCTCGGACATGGACAACAGGCCGTTAATGACGATCAGGACGACGACGATGATGAGTTCGACGGACAACATTGCGCGCAGGGAAAAGGGATACCTGACCCGGCGAACGCCGGACCAAGACCCTTATATATGAACTCGATGCACAATTTGTCCGGTTCCAGCCAAATTGCCGCAGGCGGGATCAAGCGCTCTCGCCCGGGTTTTCGAGGCTGAACGTCTCCGACTGCTCGTCATATGCGAACAGCTCGCCATAACGTCCCCAGGACACGACGGTCCTGAGCGTCTCGTCCGCGTAGTCCTCGGACATGTAGTCTTCGAGCTCGTTGCGGAACCGTGCCGCGGGGGCGGTATGGGAGGGACGTTCGTCGAGCACGCGGCGAATCAATCCCATCACCGGCACGTAAGTGACGAGATGTTCGGCGAACAGCTTCTTGCGTGCGTCGGTTTCGAGATGGGCAAAACGCTTGCCCGTGTCGGTGAGCATCAGGTCACCTTCGCTCAGCTGGGCGAAGCGCAGCAGTTGCAGGGACTCGCCGAGGTGGAGGATCTCGTCGGCCTCGAGCTGGAGCTGGCTTGCGAGCACGGGCAGGTCGGCGTGTCCGTGATAGGGCGGCCCCGCCAGCGTCTCGATCAGGCCCGACAGCACGTTGGACGATACGTGGTGCAGGGTCATGCCGACACCGGAGCCCAGGATGCCTTCGACGGGGGGCGCCTTCGGTTCGGCGCGTTGGGTCATGCGCGCGTAGATGTTGTCGACGAGCTGCCGGAAATGGGGGTCGAGCCGGTTGCGCGGATGCGGCATGTCGACCTTGATCTCGGCGGCGACACGCCCTGGATTGGATGAGAACACCAGGATGCGATCGCACATCAGGACCGCCTCCTCGATATTGTGCGTCACCATCAGGATCGATTTGATCGGCAGCCGGCCCTCGATCCAGAGGTCGATCAGGTCCGTGCGCAGCGTCTCGGCCGTGAGGACGTCGAGTGCCGAGAACGGCTCGTCCATCAGCAGGAGGTCCGGATGCACCACCAGCGCGCGGGCGAAGCCGACGCGCTGGCGCATGCCACCCGACAGCTCCTTCGGGAAGGCGGACTCAAACCCGTCAAGGCCGATCAGGTCGATCGCAGCAAGAGCGCGCTTGTGGCGCTCGGTGGCATCGACGCCCAGCGCTTCGAGCCCGAGCTCGACGTTCTGGAGCACGGTCAACCAGGGAAACAACGCGAATGACTGGAACACCATGGCGACGCCGTTCGGTGGCCCGACGATGATCTCGCCGCGACAGGTCGCCTGTCCCGCAGACGGGCTGACCAGGCCGGCGATGATCCGCAGCAAGGTGGACTTGCCGGAGCCGGAGCGGCCGAGCAGGCCGACGATCTCGCCCGAACGGATCGTCAGGTCGACCTTGTCCAGCACCAGGAGCTGTTCGCCGCTGCCTTTCGGGAAGGATCGGCAGACACCGCGGATGTCGATGAGCGCAGAGGGTTGATCGAGCATGATGGTCTCCTCGTCAGCCGAGCCGCAGGCGACGCTCGCCGAAGGCATAGAGCGGCCGCCAGACCAGACGATTGAACAACGTCACCAGAATGCACATCGTGGCAATTCCGAGCACGACGCGCGGGAAGTCGCCGGCTTCCGTTGCGGAAGCAATATAGGCGCCGAGCCCGGTGGCCTTCAGATGCGTGTCGCCCCAGCTTGCGACCTCCGCGACGATCGACGCATTCCAGGAGCCGCCGGACGCCGTGATCGCGCCGGTTATGTAATAAGGAAAGACACCGGGCAGTATCACCTTGAACCACCATCGCCATCCCCGGAGATGGAAGCTGCCGGCGGCTTCGCGCAGATCGGTCGGAAAGGCGCTCGCGCCCGCAATCACGTTGAACAGGATGTACCACTGCGTGCCCAGGATCATCAGCGGGCTCAGCCAGATGTCTGGATTGAGCTTGAAGCTGACAATGGCGACGACAAAGACGGGGAAGGCGAGATTGGCCGGGAAGGCCGCCAGAAACTGGGCCAGCGGCTGGATTCGTTCGGCGAGCTTCGGGCGCAGCCCGATCCACACGCCAACCGGCACCCAGATCAGCGTGGCGAGGCTGATCAGGATGGCGACGCGCAACAACGTGATGAGCCCGTCCCTGATGACGACGAGAACGTCGGACATTCCGAGACTGGCCGAGAGATAGCGATAGGTCAGCCAGGCGGCATAGGCCGTGCCGGCGAGGATCAATGCGATCCAGACCGTATCGACGAGGCGTGACGTCTGGTCTTTACCTGGTGCCGCGGGCGGCAGCTTCGGCAGCGGAATGCGCAAGTTCGAGATCGCGCGGTTCAGCGCCGCGAAAGGAAGGGTCAGCGCACGCAGCGCCCGAGTCCGGCGGAACAGGTCGAGCATCCAGGAGGCCGGCGCCTCGCCTGAGGCGGTCTGCTCGAAGCGGAATTTGTCGGCCCAGGCGACGATGGGGCGGAACAGTAGCTGATCATAGGCGATGATCACGAGCAGCATCGCCAGCATGGCGTAGAGGATCGCCGGCAAATCCTGCTGCTGAATTGCCATCGCGACATAGGAGCCGATGCCCGGCAGCGTCACCGTGGTGTTGCCGACCGTGATCGCCTCCGAGGCCACCACGAAGAACCAGCCGCCCGACATCGACATCATCGCGTTCCAGATCAGGCCGGGCATCGCGAAGGGGACGTCGAGGCGCCAGAAGCGCTGCCAGCCGGACAAATGGAAGCTTTGCGTGGCCTCTTCCAGATCCTTCGGAACGTTGCGGATCGACTGGTACAGGCTGAACGTCATGTTCCAGGCCTGGCTGGTGAAGATCGCGAACACCGAGGCGAGCTCGGCGCCGAGCACCTGCCCCGGAAACAAATTCATGAAGAACACGACGGTGAAGGTGAGGAAGCCCAGGATCGGGACGGATTGCAAAATATCCAGCAGCGGGATCATCACCAATTCGGCTCGCCGGCTCTTGGCTGCGATCGCCGCGTAGATGAAGGTGAAGACCGTCGAACAGACGATGGCGAGCAGCATCCGTAAGACGGTGCGCAAGGCGTAAAGCGGAAGGTTTGCCGGATCGAGCGTGACCGGTGCGCGCTCGAGCTCGGACAGCGGCACCGTGGTCTGCTCGCCGCCATAGACGATCAGGACCATGGCGCCGATCACGAGGATCAGCGCCGCGACGTCCCAGACATTGGGGAGTAGCGCCCGGCCGATCGCGGCCGTGCGGATATCTCTCGGCTTCATAGGCCCGCCCTTGGGCTGGAATTTTGGGCTAGAACTCTGCGTGCAGGCGGCCCGAGAAGATCGAGACCGGCCCGCGGTCGGCGTTATAGGCCGGGTTTGTGATCAATTGATAGTCCGCGGTCAGCGTGACGTTCTTGTTCACCGAATAGGCATAGTAGGCCTCAAGGATGCGCTCCTTGCGGTAGTTGAGAGCGCCGTCGCCGATGAGAACACCGAGGCCGCCGGCGGCCAGGAAGTCGCGATAATCCTGCGAGATGGCATTGACCGCGCCGCCGATGCCGACGACGTCGTCAGGCCGGCCCCATTTCGTGCCCTTGATCGACAGTCCGCCGGCCAGGCTGCTGTTGATGTCGGTGAAGGCGAGCGTTTCGGTCTTGCCGTCGTTCCAGCTCCAGCGGCCGAACAGCCCGATATCCTCTGTGATCGCCTGCTCGAGGTTGACGACGTAGCCGACCTTGAGGCGGCCGCGGCGGGTCTGCGCGATGTCGAGATTGAGCGCAGGATTGTCCAGCGTCTCGCGGAAGCTGCCCATGTTGGCGCTGTCGACCCAGCCCATGGTCCTGAGCTTGCCAGGTTGGCCGAGCAGCGAGAACCGCGTCTCCAGCTCGATCGCGTACTGACCGCGTTCCCCGACCCTGGTGTCGAAATGATTCGAATTGGACTCCGCGACCATCAGGAAATAGCCGCCGCGCAGCGCCCATTGCTTCTGGTTGAGCTCGGCGGTGACGCCATAGGTGAGACCGACCTTGTCGGCGGAATAGTCGAAGGCGCCCGGCGCCCACAGCGACCAGTTCATGAAATCCTTGCGGGTGTCCTTGGCAAAGGCATTGCCGTCGAACACGTCGATCACCGCGAACTTGCCGGCCTGCACTGTGAGGCGGGAAATGTCGACCTTCTGCGCAAGCTGCAATTGGCCGCTCGCGAGCTCTTCCTGCTCGCCGCCAAAGCCGAACGTCTGGCGCACGAACAGCCGCGAGGTGTTGTAATGCGGATAGGGGAAGTTCGACTTCTGCGCTTCGCCGTTGGGAAAGCCTGCCGCGCCCACCGTGTCGTTCAGTCCAAATCCCTGGAGCAGTTCGGGATTGTAATAGACCTCGCCGCCGTCCCACAGCCGCGCGTTCAGGAACAGGCTGTTGCTCCAGGTCGCCTTGGCCTGGGTTGAAGGCGAGAGCGAGTTTGTTCCGCTGTAGAGAGCGGGGAACGACGGATAGCCTTGCGGCAGATAAGTGCTCTGACCGTGAATCTCCCAGCGATCCGATTCCGTGTCGATCAGGGAGCTCTTCGGATTGTAGCTCGGCATGCCCGGCCAATCGACCTTGCGGTTGAGCCCGAGCCTGATCGACTGGAAGTCGAGCGACGAGGAGGTGTATTGGGCCCCCGTGGAGAAGGCGACGTTGGCGCCGTCGAAGCGGCTGTAGAGATATTCGAGCCGCGCGCTCCAGTGCGGCGCGAAGCCGTATTCGATGCCTGCGCCGGCGATCCAGCCGGGCCGCGTGTTCAGGATTTTCGGTACTTCGCCTGCGGCCGATATGTCGAAATAGCGCTCGCCCATCCAAGCAAAGCCGCCGGTGGCATAAACAAGCCACGGACCGCTGGTGTAGCCGACGCGGCCGCGCAGGCTCGCCGTGTAGTCCCACTGCTGGATGACCGTGTTGGCAGGTGTCGCGAGGAAGGAAACGATCGAGTTGGAGGTGATGTAATTGGGAAACGAAAAATCGCCTTCGACGCCGACGAGCCAGCCGGAGTTGAGCCGGTAGTTGTAGCCGGCCTGCACGCCGCCGATCATGCCGCTGAAGACGCCGCTGCCGTTGATCGCGGTGCCGTCGTTCAGCGCGAAGCTGGACGAGCCACGGCTGTAGCCGGCATGCGCGCCGATATAGAGGCCGGTCCAGTCATAGACCGCTTTCAGCGCCGGCGCCTTCAGCGGCAGATCGGCCGCGTGTACGGCGGCGGGAAAAGCCAGCACGCCCGAGGCAATCGCCGCGGCCGTTCGCAAATACCGGTGTCGGTGACCTCTCAACTTCAAAACGCACGCCCCCAAACGCGAATGTGTCCCATTCGCCGCGATATCCCTGCAGATTCGCGGCGACCCTGTCACGAAGTCTTGGTTGTTCACGCGATCGGACCAGACGATCCCGATTCGACGCGATTTCTTCCCAAGCCCCTGTGCCTGCTGCGAACCTTATTGCGATTAATTCGCAATAGCAACTGGCACGGATTGCCGCAGCGGATGGTTCGCACTCTTGTGTGACGGAGCTGCAACAAATTCTCAGGTCCAAAATGAATGACTCGCACCGGGGAAAACCTGGGCGGGTCGGGTGCACGACTCGGGGTGGCTGAGGCGCACGTGTCGAACGGGGGATCCACGTTAGAGCGGTCTCAGGTC
>NZ_JADPIU010000048.1:0-20363 GCF_023073075.1 Bradyrhizobium sp. 61
CGTCAACCTCGACCCCCGCATGGCCAAGCTCGCCGGCGGCGTCCACCGCCTCGACGGGCAGCTCATGGTCGTCCTCGACGTCGATCGCGTCCTCGAGCTTAAAACCGAAGTGCAAATGGCTGCCTGAGCTAACCGAAACATCGAAGCCGGAGAACCAAAATGAAGACATGTTTGGTGGTCGATGATTCCAGCGTCGTGCGAAAGATCGCGCGCCGGATCCTGGAAGGCCTGGAATTCGAAGTCACCGAGGCCGAGGACGGCTCGAAGGCGCTGGAGATCTGCCAGCGGCAGCTGCCCGATGCGGTGCTGCTCGACTGGAACATGCCCGTGATGGACGGCTTCGAGTTCATGGGCCACATGCGCCGCCTGCCCGGCGGCGACCAACCGAAGGTGGTGTTCTGCACCACCGAGAACAACGTGGCTCATATCGCCCAGGCGCTCAGCGGCGGCGCCAACGAGTACATTATGAAGCCCTTCGATAAAGACATCATCGCCGACAAGTTCGCTGAAGTCGGCTTGATCCCGGTCGGACAAGCCATGGTCTGAGTATCTGGCCCGAGCGTTTGAGCCAGAGTGTCCCCAGTACAGCTTCCGAGAGGCTATCCGTGACCCCGACCGAGTATGAGTATCTGCGTAAGTTCCTGAGGGATCATTCCGGGCTCGACCTGTCCGCAGACAAGCAATATCTGATCGAAAGCCGGTTGTTGCCGCTCGCCCGCAAGGCCGGGCTCTCCGGGATCGGCGAGCTCGTGCAGAAGCTGCAGGGCGGCTCGAGCGCGCTCGTCACCAGCGTGGTCGAAGCCATGACCACCAACGAGACCTTCTTCTTCCGCGACAAGGTCCCGTTCGATCATTTCCGCGACACCATCATGCCTGAGGTCATCAAGGCGCGCGCCGGCCGACGGAGCGTGCGCATCTGGTGCGCCGCCGGCTCGACCGGGCAGGAGCCCTATTCGCTGGCGATGTGCCTGAAGGAGATGGGCGCGGCCCTGACCGGCTGGCGCGTCGAGATCATCGCGACCGACCTGTCGCAGGAGGTGCTCGAGAAGGCCAAGGCCGGCATCTACAGCCAGTTCGAGGTGCAGCGTGGCCTGCCGATCCAGATGCTGATGAAATATTTCAAGCAGACCGGCGAGACGTGGCAGATCAATCCCGAGCTGCGCGCGATGATCCAGCACCGGCAGCTCAACCTGCTGCATGATTTTGCCCAGCTCGGCACCTTCGACGTCATCTTCTGCCGCAACGTGCTGATCTATTTCGACCAGGACACCAAGATCAACATCTTCAACCGCCTCGCCCGCCAGATCGAGGGAGACGGCTTCCTGGTGCTGGGTGCAGCCGAAACCGTGGTCGGACTGACCGACACGTTCAGGCCGATCCCGGATCGCCGCGGCCTCTACAAGCCCAACGATCCGCGTGCAGCGGCAGCCAAACCAGCTCTCGCCGGCGCCGCGCCGCCGCGCATGGCGGTGTTGGCAGGACGATAGGCATGGCAGAGGATGGCAAGGGCGCGGAGCGCGTCACGTTCAGTCGTGGCTATGATGTCTGCATCATGGCGATCGATGGCACGTGGCGGCGCGACTGCAAGCTCAATGCGATTTCCGACACCGACGCCATCCTCACGGTGGATGGCTCGATCCAGGGATTGAACCTGAAGGAATTCTTCCTGCTGCTGTCGTCGACCGGGCTCGCCTATCGTCGTTGCGAGCTGGTGCGCGTCAACGGCGCCGAAATGGACATCCAGTTCCTGCGCGGCAAGAACCGCAAGAAGCGCGGCGCCGTCGGCGGCCGTGACGAGGCAGCGTGATCGCCAAATAGGCCTCGTCCCGCGCGCCCCGGCGCCGCTTTCCGCGACGTTGGTTCATATTTGCTAAAACATCCGGACGAATTCGCCGCACCGGCTTTACGTGGCCTAAGCGCGAGCCGTGTAGCAATTGCCCGTCTCAATCTCAGGATACGGCAATGCCCCGAAGTTCCCTCTCCCCCATCCCGTCAAATCTGCCCGACGTCGCCGAGCGGCGTGCGCTTCAGCTCCTGGTGGTCGACGACGACGCCACGCAGCGCAGCCTGATCACGGTCGCCGCCAAGCAGGCCGGCCATGAAGTCACGGTGGCGCCGTCCGTCGCCGAGGCGATCGAGAAGCTCCGCGCCGCCCGCTTCGACTGCGTGACGCTCGATCTCGTGCTGGAGGATGGCGACGGCATCGACGTGCTGCGCGAGATGGCGGCGGCGAAATTCGCAGGCCATGTGATCGTCATCAGCGGTATGGACGGCAAGCGTCGCAGCGCCGCCCGCAGCTTCGCCCGTTCCGTCGGGATCCAGCTCCAGGGCCTGCCGAAGCCGCTCGATCTCGCCGCGCTGCGGATCAGCCTCGCCAATCTCGGCAAGACCGCAATGGGGCTGCCGGCGATCCACACCTGGGGTGGCGTCGCCACCGACGCGATCGTGGAACGGCACCGCGCCTGAGGCGCGGAGCTGCCATGCGATCGGACGCGAGCACTGCGCCGCGCCGGTCGCAATTCAAGCCGGGTTGCCGGATTCAGACAGGTACTGCAGGGCGTGGCCGAGGCCTGCCCGGCAGGCGTTGAGAGCGGCGTTCGCGGTGGCATAACGCGGCGTGACGTCGTCGAGTATGAAGACGTCGGCGGAACCTTCCGGATCGTTGCTGTGTTCTTGATCCATGGCTGCGGCGATCCGGCGCATACTGGTCTCGATCTGCGCGATCAGCAAGCGAAGGTCGGCGGCGATCAATCGTTGGCTGTCGGCCTCGGATGTTGCGACCAGCGGCAGCGTATCGGCCAAATTTAGCATGGATATTCTCCGTCTCCTGCAATTAGGCGCAATGCCGCTACTTGTGCGTTAAGTCTATGTCCCGTACAAATACGGGTGGGCCGAATCCGCGCCGAACGCCATAACGGTTGGCGCGGACGCGAGTCCGTAATGCCAACTGGATGTGGCACATGGCCGAGCAAACCTCTCGTGGTGAAATCTTCGTGGTCGACGACGACCCTGCGGTTCGTGACACCTTGTCGATGGTGTTGAAGGCGGCGGGTTATGAGGTGATCTGTTTTGCGGACGGCGCAGCGCTGCTCTCCGTCGCGCGGAACCGTACGCCGGCTGCGATCCTGCTCGACGTGCACATTCCCGGAAAGTCGGGCCTCGACATTCTGAAGGAACTGCAGGGCGAAGATTATCCGGCGCCGATCTTCATGATCTCCGGGCAGGGCGACATCTCGATGGCGGTGGGCGCCATCAAGAGCGGCGCGCTCGATTTCATCGAAAAGCCGTTCCGCGGCAGCGAGATCGTCGGCCGGCTGGACGAGGCGATCGGAGCCTATGCACGCAGGCAGGCAGAGAGCGTATCGCCGAAATTCTCTTCGCTGCACTTCCCTGGACGCGAGCCGTTGACGCGGCGTGAACGCGAGGTGCTCGAGCAGTTCGCTTCCGGTGCGTCCAACAAGGAGGCCGGCCGCACGCTCGGCATCAGCCCACGCACCATCGAGGACCATCGCGCCAACATCATGAAGAAGCTCGGGGCGCGCAACGCCGCCGATCTGATCCGCATCGTGATGACCGCGGCCCAGCGCGCGTCGTAACGCGACTGGCAATCTCTCTCGTGCCCCGGACGCGGCGCATCATGCAATGATGCGCTGCTGAGCCGGGGCCCATCTCTCCAATTTCACGGCTGATGGTTCTGGGTCCCGGCTCTGCACAGCAGCGCTTACGGCGCTGCAGTGCGTCCGGGACGCGAGAGCTGCATATCAGCCGCTCAGCGCCTTCCGGATGATCCGCGCCAGATCGGATTTGCGATACGGCTTCGCCAGCAGCAGCACACCTGAATCCAGCCGGCCGTGATGGATGATCGCGTTCTCCGTATAGCCTGAGGTGTAGACCACCCTGAGGCCCAGACGCGTCTTCGACACCTCGTCGGCAAGCTGCCGTCCGTTCAACTTGCCGGGCATGATGACGTCGGTGAACAGCAGGTCGAACGGCTTGCCGGTGGCGACGATCGCGAGCGCCTCCGCGGCGTTCGCGGCCTGCAAGGTGACGTAGCCGAGCGAATGCAGCTGCGCCAGCACGTAGTCGCGCACCAGCCGGTCGTCCTCGACCACGAGGATCGTCTCGTGTCCGCCTTCGATCGTCGACGGCGTCACGCCTTCGCCCACGGCCGCGGCCGTCTTGCCGGGCGGCAGATACATCTTGATCGTGGTCCCGTGGCCTTCCTCGCTGTAGATCTTGATGTGGCCCGTAGACTGCTTGATGAAGCCGTAGACCATCGACAGCCCGAGCCCGGTGCCCTTGCCCGGTCCCTTCGAGGTGAAGAACGGATCGAACACCCGGGCCAGCATGTGCGCAGGAATGCCCGTGCCGGTATCGCTCACGGCGATCAGCACATAGTGTCCGGGCCTGACATCGTTGACGCTGGCATAGACCTCGTCGAGATAGGCGGCGCCGGTCTCCACGATCAGCTTGCCGCCGCCGGGCATGGCGTCGCGGGCATTGAGTGCGAGGTTGAGGATCGCGGTGGTGAGCTGGTTGGGGTCAACGATCGCGACGCAGCTCTCGTCCTCGAACACCGATTCGATCTGGATCTGCTCGCCCAGCGTCGGGCGCAACAGCTTTGCGGTGTCGATGATCAGCGCGTTGATGTCGACCTCGCGCGGCTGCAGCGGCTGCTTGCGCGCGAAGGCGAGCAGGTGCTGGGTCAGCTCGGCGCCGCGCCCGGCGGCCTCGTCGATCATCTTCGTGATCGCCGCAAGCTCCGGCTCCTTCGCCACCGCGTCGGCCAGGATCTCGATCGTCCCGGTGATGACGGTGAGGATGTTGTTGAAGTCATGCGCCACGCCGCCGGTGAGCTGGCCGACCGCCTCCATCTTGTCGGCGTGGCGGATGCGCTCCTCGGACGCGATCTTGTCGGCGAGGTCGCGGTAGAACACGTTGAACAGAATGCCTTCGCGGCGTTTCAGCGCCGTGACGCTCAGCTCGGCCCTGAATTCCTTGCCGTCGCGACGGCGAACCGTGAGCTCGCGGCGGCGGTTGAGCGTCTGGCCGTCCTGGGACTCGAGGAAGCGCGCGAGGCCGGCCTTGACCCGTTCCCGCTCGCTCTCGGCGACGATGAGGTCGACCCCATTCCTGCCCAGCGCTTCGTCGCGCCGCCAGCCGAACAGCTCCTCGGCCCGCGAGCTCCAGTTCAGGATGGTGCTGCGCTCGTCGGTCTGGACGAAGGCGTCGAGCGCGGTCTCGACGATATTGCGCGCGAGCAGCTCGCTTTCGCGCAAGGACTCTTCCGCGCGCCTCGCCTCGGTCATGTCGCGTCCGACGAAGAAGAAGCGCTTGGCCTGATCTGACCAGTTGCCGAGCCAGGACAGCCAGACCTCGCGTCCGTCCTTGTGGATGCAGCGGGTGTCGGCGAGCCTCGGGTGGCCGCCGCGCCGGAGCGCGCGCATCTCCTCGCGGGATTGCTCGAGATGTGCGGGATGGATGAAATCGACGCCGCTGCGGCCGATCATCTCGTCCGGCGGGTAGCCGAGCACGGCCTGGCTGCTCGGGCTGACCTGCACGATATGGCCCCGCGAATCCATGATCATGATCAGATCTTCCGAGGCGTCGAACAGCTGCCGCCGTTCCTCGATCTGCTGTTGCAGCGCGCGCTCGGTCCGTCGCGCATCGGTCAGGCGGCGCGCCGTGCCGGACGCGCCGATGATCTCGCCCGAATCGTCCCTGATCGGTGACAGGCTCACCGAGATTTCGACCGGACTGCCATCCTTGCGCAGGCGCACCGTTTCGAAATGCTCGATCCGCTCACCCGTCGCAATCCGCCGCAGATAGTCCTTGCCCTCTTCGCGGCGATCGGGTGGCAGGAGGATCAAGGTCGGCTGTCCGACCGCTTCCTCGGCCGTATAGCCGTAGAGGCGCTCGGCCGCCGCATTCCAGCCGATGATGATGCCATCGAGCGTCTGCATGACGATCGAATCGTCGGAGGATTCGACCGCCGCGCTGAACAGGCGTTCGCGGACGGCGAGCTGGTCGCGCGCGGCCTCGGTGCGCCGCCGCTCCTCGACCTCATGCTCCAGCGCTGCCGTCTTCGCCCGCATTTCATCGATCAGACGGGCAAATGCCCGCGCCAGCACACCGGTCTCGCCGGGGGCGTCGGTTGGAATTCTGATGGAATTGTCCCGACCGAGCCACTCGACCGCCGCAGTGAGCTGCCCGATCGGCCGGGTCAACGACCGCGCCAGCAGCACGGCCAGTATGGCGGCGACCAGCACCGCGATGAGGCCGATCGTGATGGTCGATTTCTCGATGGTGACGGCCGGCGCCATGAAGACGGCGTTGGGCACGACGCGGATGACACCCACCCACTGGTCCTCGGCCAGGATTGCGGGCGCGATCGCGGTGCCGCTCGGCTTGCCGTCACTGCCCGGCACGACCTGGGTCGCACCCAGCGTCGATCCGGTGATGGCAGCGAAATAGGGGAAGTCGTTCTGCCAGCGCGTTGGTGTCCCAAGTTGCGAACCGAACTCGCGGGTGCGATCCGGATGCACGAGATAATCGCCGTTACGGCCGACCACATAGACCGCTTCACCGTTCCGGATCGATATCCTGATACGGTCGAACACCTGGCGCATGTCGACATTGACGACGACGATGCCGAACAGCCGGTGATCGGACCCAAACAGGGGCGCCGCGACGCGCAAGGTCGGAACATAGGGCATCTGAACCACGCCGTCGTCGACGTCCAGTTCGACCGGGGAGACGCTGACCTGGTCTTCTGCCAGCTTGATCGCCGCCTGGAAGAAGGAGCGCTCGCCCTTGTTCTGCAAGGCATCGTCGGGAACTGCCCGCACCGCTCCGTTCGGGCCGGAGCGGTCGACGCGCAGATACTCGACGCCGTCGGCACCGATGATACGGAATTTTGCGTAGGCCGGGTTGGCGCCGACGTCGGCCACGAGGCGCGTCAGCAACCGGTCGCGCCAGGTCTTCTCCGAGAGGTGGTCGACCGGATCGATCCCGTCGTTGAAATGGGCATCGATCATGCCGCGCGCGGCGGCACGGGAGCGGAACGTCGCAACGTCGGCGCGAGCGCCGTTCACATGCGCTTCGAGCTGCGAGGCCAGGAGCCGCGAGTGGCCCTCGATACGGTCGAGCACGCGCGGCAGGAACGCTTGTTCCAGGCTGTAATGGCTCAGCCATCCGACAGCGGCGACCGCAGCCGCGGCCAGCAGGATCATTGCGATGGCCAGCCGGGTCGCGAGGGTCATATCGGCGTTCGCGCCGCGTCGCGAGCGGTCCCGAATGTCCTGCTACGCTGCAACATGGATCGCCCCGTCATCGGCTGCCGGAGGCGGCATTGGCTTGTGGCGCGGATGTGAGGCAGCCGTCGAGAGCGGCGAGCAGGGCGTCCGGCCGGAACGGCTTCTGCAGACTTGCGACCGCGCCGAGCTTGGTCGCCATCTTCAGAAAGTCCGGCTCGGCATACGCGTCCGGGGCGACGGCGCGGCCGGAAATGACGATGATCGGAAGGGCCGGCTGCAGCACCCGGATGTGGCGCATCGTCTCCAGTCCGTCCATGCCGGGCATGAATATGTCGAGGAACAGGAGGTCGAACCGGCTCGCCTCGAACAGCGCAAGCCCCGTGTGGCCGTCGCCGGCGGCGGTGACGTGATGGCCGGCCCTCTCCAGGATCAGCCGGATCGTGATCTGCACGGCCGGGTCGTCATCCACAATCAGGATGTTGGCCACGTCTGAAACCCTCCGGGCCGGATGGGACGTTCCAGCGACCCCAAATCAAAGCATCAAATGCGAAATTGTTGCGCGGTTTCCGTCCGGCCTGCAAGCACTTCGCGGCCGACACCTTGTCCGCCTCGCGCGACTTCGGCGAGGTCGGCCATATGCATGCTTACGTGCACATGCGGTCCCTGACGCACGCCCGGATCGTGTCGCGCGCCTAATCGGTCAGGTATTCGGGATGGTGGCTCCGGATCTTGTCGAGCTCGCTGAGCGTGCCCGACAGGTGCTTGCGCAGATGCTGCTGCGCGGCGTCGGCGTCTCCGGCCTCGATCGCGCGCGTGATCAGCTTGTGGTGGCGGACGATGTTCTGGGCCTTGCCGGGCGAGGGCAGATGCAGCCGGCGCAGCCGGTCGATATGCCCGCTGCGGCTGCGCACCAGCGTCCACAGGTCTTGCTTTCCGGCGGCGGCGTAGAGCTGCGCGTGAAAATCATTGTCGCCGGCGATGAAGCTCTCGAAGTCCCCGGCCTTGGCGAATTGCTGCTGGAGCGCGATCGCGTGGTCAAGGCGGATGACCAGGGCCTGGTCATGCTGTTCCGCGAGCATCCGGACGATTTCGAGCTCCAGCGCCTGGCGCAGGAAATGGGCCTGCTCGGCGCGGCCGACGTCGACTCGGCTGACCACGGTCGCGTGCTGCGGAAACACGTCGACGAGCCCTTCCTCCTCCAGCCGCATCAGCGCATCGCGCACCGGTGTCGAGCTGACGCCGAACTGGCCGGCAAGCTCGGCGCGTGACAGGGGCGCGCCCGGCGGCAGTTCCAGGGCGATGATCGCATTGCGCAGCCGCTCGAACACCTGCGGCGCGGCCTGGCGGGCGCGATCGAGCCTTGAAACGGCTTTTGCGGGTCGTGCCGCGCGCGGCGCGGTATCGGTTGCTTCCATGGCGGGTCCCGCGGGCTTGCCTTTGATGCACTAATATATTAGTGCATCAGCAGGGTCAACGCAGCTCGACGCTGGCCGGAGGAAACACACAACAATGATCAAGCATCTTCGTAGCAAGCTTGCGGCTGCCGCCCTGATCGCCGCAACCGTCCTGCCGGTATCCGCGGCGCGTGCGCAGCAGAAATCCGAGATCTCGCTGTCGCGCCAGCCCGGCATTTTCTACATGCCGAGCCACATCATGGAAAAGCAGAAGCTGATCGAGAAGCACGCAGCTTCGCTCGGCGTACCCGGCGTCACCACCAAATGGGTGACCTTTTCCGGCGGCGGCGCGCAGACCGATGCGCTGCTCGCCGGCGGCGTCGACATCCTCAACACCGGCACCGGCAATCTTCTCTTGCTGTGGGACCGCACCCGCGGCGGCGTGAAGGGCATCGTCGCGACCTCGGCGCAGCCGATGACGCTGATCAGCCGCGACGCCAACATCAAGTCGATCAAGGATTTCGGTCCGAGCGACAAGATCGCGGTGCCGACGGTGAAGGTTTCGACGCAGGCGATCGTGCTCCAGATCGCCGCTGCCGAGGCCTTCGGCGCCGACCAATGGTCGAAGCTGGACGCCAACACCGTGCAGCTTGGCCATCCCGACGCCTATGCGGCGTTGTCCAATCCCAAGCACGAGGTGCACACCCACTTCTCGATCCCGCCTTTCACCTTCCTGGAGCTGAAGAACGTGCCGGGCGCGCATGTCGTGCTGAATTCGCCTGACGTGATGGGCGGTCCGTTGAGCCAGGCCCAGTTCTTCACCACGACCAAATTCGCCGACGCCAATCCGAAGATCATCCAGGCCGTGCGCGACGCCACCAAGGAAGCGCAGGATCTGATCCGCAGCAACACCAAGCAGGCCGTCGAGATCTACAAGGAGATCACCGGTGACAAGACCTCGGTGGAAGAGCTGCTCGATCTCCTGAAGGAGCCCGGCATGATGGAATGGAATCTCGAGCCGCAGGGTACGATGAAATTCGCAGCCCATCTGTTCAAGACCGGCACACTGAAGATGCAGCCCAAGGCCTGGACCGATTATTATCTCCCCGTCGCGCACGACCTGAAAGGCAACTGATGGCGCTGCTCGACGTCAACGGGGTGACGCTGCGCTACAAGACCTCCAGCGCCGTCGTTACCGCCACCGAAAGGGTCAGCTTCACGGTCGACAGGTCCGACCGCTTCGTGCTGCTCGGGCCGTCCGGCTGCGGTAAGTCGACCCTGCTCAAGGCCGTCGGCGGCTATATGACGCCGAGCGAGGGCCGTATGACCATCAACGATCGCGAGATTCATGGTCCGGGCGCGGACCGCATGATGATCTTTCAGGAGTTCGACCAGCTGCTGCCCTGGAAGAGCGTGCTCGCCAACGTGATGTTTCCCCTGCTGACTGCGCGAAAACTGTCGCGCAAGGACGCCGAGGCCCGCGCACGGGCCTATATCGAGAAGGTCGGCCTCACCCGCGTCGTCGACGCTTATCCGCACACGCTGTCCGGCGGCATGAAGCAGCGCGTTGCGATTGCGCGCGGCATGGCGATGGAGCCCGATATCCTGCTGATGGACGAGCCGTTCGCCGCGCTCGACGCGCTGACGCGGCGCACCTGCCAGGACGAGCTGCTTCAGCTCTGGAGCGAGACCAAATTCACGGTGCTGTTCGTGACGCATTCCATCGCGGAAGCGATCCGCATCGGCAACCGCATCCTGCTGCTGTCGCCGCATCCCGGCCGGGTCAAGGCCGAGGTCGTCGATGTTGACAAGGTCTCGAATGGAGACGGCAGCGCCGGCCGGCTGGAGAAGGAGATCCACGATCTCCTGTTCGCGGCCGAAGCTGTGGCGCATTGAGGGGGCCTGTCATGGGCGAAGCGAGAATATTGCTGCGTGACGCGTCGGTCGCCGCGACCGGCGGTGCGGGCGAGGTCGAGCGCAAGCTGAGCGTGCCGGAGCTGTTGTGGAACGACGGTTTTGTCCGCAAGACCGTCATCATCCTGTTCCTGGCGGCGGTCTGGGAAGCCTATGGCGTCGCCCTCGACAATCCGCTGCTGTTTCCGACGCTGCACGACACCATCGCGACGCTGTACGACCGGGTCAAGGACGGCACCATTCCGATGCGGGCATGGACCTCGCTGAAGGTGCTGTTCATGGGCTATTCGGCCGGCATCGTGCTGGCCGCGATCTTCACTGTGCTCGCCATCTCGACGCGGATCGGCACCGACTTCCTCGAGACTGTTACGGCGATGTTCAACCCGCTGCCGGCGATCGCGCTGTTGCCGCTCGCGTTGATCTGGTTCGGCCTCGGCAACGGCAGTCTTGTTTTCGTGCTGATCCATTCGGTGCTGTGGCCGGTCGCGCTCAACACCCATTCCGGCTTCAAGAGCGTGTCCAACACGCTGCGCATGGTCGGCCGCAATTACGGCCTGCGCGGGTTGCCCTACGTCGCAAAGATTCTCATCCCCGCCGCGTTCGGCTCGATTCTCACCGGCCTCAAGATCGGCTGGGCCTTTGCATGGCGTACCCTGATCGCGGCCGAGCTGGTGTTCGGCGTGTCTTCGGGCCAGGGCGGGCTTGGCTGGTTCATCTTCGAGAACCGCAACCTCCTCGACATACCCGCAGTGTTTGCGGGCCTCTTGACGGTGATTATCATCGGGCTTTTTGTCGAGAACCTGATCTTCCGCGCCATCGAGCGGAATACCGTCCAGAAATGGGGCACCCAATCATGACCAAGAAGAAAATCACGCCCGACCAGCTCCGCAGCGCGCGCTGGTTCGCGCCCGACGACCTCCGCTCGTTCGGCCACCGTTCCCGCACCATGCAGATGGGCTACGCCCCGGAGGAGTGGAAGGACCGCCCGATCATCGCGATCCTCAACACCTGGTCGGACGCGCAGCCCTGCCACATGCACTTCAAGTCGCGCGTCGACGACGTCAAGCGCGGCATCCTGATGGCGGGCGGCTTGCCGATCGAGTTGCCGGCATTGTCGCTGTCGGAATCGCTCTTGAAGCCGACCACGATGCTCTATCGCAATCTTCTGGCGATGGACGCCGAGGAGCTGTTGCGCAGCCATCCCGTCGACGGCGTGGTGCTGATGGGCGGCTGCGACAAGACCACTCCGGCGCTGCTGCTGGGTGCGACCTCGATGAACATCCCGGCGATCTATCTGCCGGCGGGTCCGATGCTGCGCGGCAATTGGAAGGGCAAGACGCTCGGCTCCGGCTCCGACGGCTGGAAATACTGGGACGAGCGGCGCGCCGGAAAAATTTCCGACAAGGACTGGCTCGATATCGAAGCCGGCATTGCGCGCAGCTACGGCACCTGCATGACCATGGGCACGGCCTCGACCATGACCGCGATTGCCGAGGCGATCGGCATGACGCTGCCGGGCGCCTCCTCGATTCCCGCCGCGGACGCCAACCACATCCGGATGGCCTCTGAATGCGGCCGCCGTATCGTCGAGATGGTGTGGGAGGATCTGACACCGAAGACGATCCAGACCCGAAAAGCCTTCGAGAACGCGATTGCTGTGGCCATGGCGATGGGCTGCTCCACCAACGCGATCATCCATCTGATCGCACAGGCCCGCCGCGCCGGCCTCGACATCGGCCTCGACGATTTCGAGATCGCGAGCCGCAAGGTGCCTGTCATCGCCAATGTTCGGCCGAGCGGCGATGCCTATCTGATGGAGGATTTCTTCTATGCCGGCGGCCTGCCGGCGCTGATGGGCCAGATCAAGCAGCATTTGCATCTCGATTGCATCACCGTTACCGGACAGACGGTCGGCGAAAACATCGAAGGCGCCGAAGTGCACAATGCCGATGTCATCCGCGGCGTCGATAACCCCATCTACAAGGAAGGCGCGCTCGCCGTGCTCAAGGGCAATCTCGCGCCCGACGGCTGCGTCATCAAACCCTCCGCCTGCGCGCCGCGCTTCCTCAAGCACACCGGACCCGCGCTGGTGTTCGACGACTATCCCGCGATGAAGAAGGCGGTCGACGATCCCAATCTCGACGTCACCGAGGACCATATCCTCATCCTGCGCAATGCGGGGCCGCAGGGCGGGCCGGGCATGCCGGAATGGGGCATGCTGCCGATCCCGACAAAACTCGTGAAGCAGGGCGTGCGCGACATGGTGCGCATCTCGGATGCGCGCATGAGCGGCACCAGCTACGGCGCCTGCATCCTGCACGTTTCGCCGGAGTCCTATATCGGCGGCCCGTTGGCGCTGGTGCGGAACGGCGATCGCATCACGCTCGACGTCGCAGCGCGTACCATCAACCTCGATGTCCCCGAAGCCGAGCTCGAAAAGCGCCGTGCCGCTTGGAAGCAGCCCGAGCGCCGCTTCGAGCGCGGCTATGGCTGGATGTTCACCAAGCATATCAAGCAGGCCAATGACGGCTGCGACTTCGACTTCCTGGAGACCGATTTCGGCGCGCCGATCGGCGAGCCGTCGATTTACTAGAGAGCATGAAATGACAAAACTCACCGAAGCCACCCGCACAAAACTCAAATCCGTCTCCACCGCCACCGTCGCCACCGCGCTGTTCAAGCGCGGCCTGCGCATCCAGATGATCCAAGATGTGCACCCGCTCGGCGCCGACCAGCCGACCATGGTCGGCGAGGCCTTCACGCTGCGCTACATGCCGGCGCGCGAGGACCTCAACACCATCGACGTCTTTAGGGATCGCTCGCATCCGCAGCGCAAGGCGATCGAGGATTGTCCGCCCGGCAGCGTGCTGGTGATGGACAGCCGCAAGGACGCGCGCGCGGCCTCGGCCGGCGCGATCCTGGTGACGCGATTGATGAAGCGCGGCGTCGCCGGCGTCGTCACCGATGGCGGCTTTCGCGATTCCGCCGAGATCGCAAAGCTCGGCATCCCCGCCTATCACCATCGCCCCTCGGCGCCGACGAACCTCACGCTGCACCAGGCGATCGAGATCAACGTGCCGATCGGCTGTGGCGATGCGCCGGTATTTCCAGGCGACGTCATTCTCGGCGATAGCGACGGCGTCATCGTGATCCCCGCGCATCTCGCCGACGAGATCGCCAACGAAACCTTTGAGATGACCGCGTTCGAGGATTTCGTCACCGAGGAAGTCGGCAAGGGCCGCGGCATTTTTGGGCTCTATCCCGCCACCGATCCGCAGACGCTGACTGATTTCGCGGAATGGCGGAAGAAGAACGGCCGCTAGGCCGAAGCTAAGTCACGTCAAGAAACGAGCCGGCGCATCAAGAGCCGGCCTTTTATCGAGCAGGGAGGATTCTGATGAATTTCACGCGACGTAGTCTCATGGCCGGCGCCGGTGCGACGGCGGCTTCCGCACTTCTGGCCCGCGCCGCCGGTGCCCAGTCGTTTCCGTTCACGCCCAACCAGCGCTACCCCGATCCCGCCGTCCAGATCCTCGATCCGAGCTTTGGAAAATACCGGCTCTATTCCTCGACGGTCGAGCAGGTCGCGTCAGGCATGCGCTGGGCCGAAGGTCCCGCCTATTTCCCCGAGGGCGGCTATCTGTTGTTCTCCGACATTCCCAACAACCGGATCATGAAGTTCGACGAGAAGAGCGGTCAGACCAGCGTCTTTCGCGCCAACGCCAACTACGCTAACGGCAATGCGCGCGATCGCCAGGGCCGCCTCGTCACCTGCGAGCACTCCGTCACCCGCCGCATCACCCGTACCGAGAAGGACGGCAAGATCACGGTGCTCGCCGACAAGTTCGAGGGCAAGCGGCTGAACGCGCCGAACGACATCGTGGTGAAGTCCGACGACAGCATCTGGTTCACCGATCCGCTGTTCGGCATCAACGGCGAGTGGGAGGGCAAGAAGGAGAAGGCCGAGCAGGCCACCACCAATGTCTATCGCATCGCCAAGGACGGCAAGATCAGCGCCGTCCTCACCGACCTCGTCAATCCCAACGGCCTCGCCTTCTCGCCGGACGAGAAGAAGCTCTACATCGTCGAATGGAAGGGCACGCCCAACCGCAGCATCTGGAGCTACAATGTCGGCGACGACGGTGCCTTAAGCGGCAAGACCAAGCTGATCGACGCCGCCGACCAGGCCTCGCTCGACGGTTTTCGCGTCGACCGCGACGGCAATCTCTGGTGCGGCTGGGGCTCCAACGGCGCGCTACAATCCGAGCCCACCGACATCGGCGGCCGCAGGGTGTTTCAGCTCAGGGGCAAGTCCGAGGACCTCGACGGCGTGATGGTGTTCAGCGCGGACGGCAAGCCGCTCGCCTTCATCAAGCTGCCCGAGCGCTGCGCCAACCTCTGCTTCGGCGGCCCGAAGAACAACCGGCTTTACATGGCGAGCAGTCACTCGGTGTATGCGCTGTATGTCGAGGCGCATGGGGCGGTGTGAGGCAGAGCTGACCAGCTAAGCTGCCGTAGGGTGGGCAAAGCGAAGCGTGCCCACCGCTCTCGTCGCAATTGCTGAAAGAGGGTGGGCACGGCGCGATGCGCCTTTGCCCACCCTACAGAGCTGCCGAATTCCTTCGCCTCTCCCCGCGTGCGGGGAGAGGCCCGTAGCCCGGATGGAGCACAGCGCAATCCGGGGCGGTCTTGCCGTCTGCACGAATCCCGGATTTCGCTGCGCTCCATCCGGGCTACAAGGTCACGCCTCCGCCATCCCCGCCGCCCACAGAGCAAACGCGTACACGATTGCGACTTCATCCAGCCGGTCGAACCGCCCCGAGGCGCCGCCGTGGCCGGCGCCCATGTTGGTGCGGAGTAACACCGGGCCGCCGCCGCTCATGGTCGCGCGCAGGCGCGCGATCCATTTTGCCGGCTCCCAATAGGTCACGCGCGGATCGGTCAAGCCGCCCATCGCCAGGATCGCCGGATAGTCCTTCGCCGCGACATTGTCGTACGGCGAGTAGGACAGGATGGTGCGAAAATCCTTCTCGCTCTCGATCGGGTTGCCCCATTCCGGCCATTCCGGCGGCGTCAGCGGCAGCGTGTCGTCGAGCATGGTGTTGAGCACGTCGACGAACGGCACTTCGGCGACGATGCCCGCGAACAGCTCGCCGGCGCGGTTTGCCACCGCGCCCATCAGCATGCCGCCGGCCGAGCCGCCATGGCCGACGATGCGCTTTGCACTCGTGTACTTCGCATCGATCAGCGCCCGTGCGCTGGCGGCGAAATCGTCGAACGAGTTGGTCTTCTTCTCGCGCTTGCCGTCGAGATACCAGCCCCAGCCCTTGTCGGCGCCGCCGCGAATATGGGCGATGGCGTAAACAAAACCGCGGTCGACCAGCGAGAGCCGGTTGGCGTTGAACGAGGCCGGCATCGCCATGCCGTAGGAGCCATAACCGTAGAGCAGCAGCGGCGCCGAGCCGTCGAGCTTCAGGCCGCGGCGATGGAGGATCGACACCGGCACCTCGGCGCCGTCATGCGCCTTGGCCATGATGCGCGTGGTGACATAGTCGGCCGCATCGTGGCCCGACGGGATCTCCTGGCGCTTGCGCAAGGTCCGCGTGCGCTTGACCATATCGTAATCATAGACTTCCGACGGCGTCGTCATCGACGAATAGGCGAAGCGCAAATTCGTCGTCTCGAATTCGTAGGAGCCCATCGTGTCCAGCGAATAGGCCGCCTCGTCGAAGGCGATGGCGTGCTCGTCCCTGGTCGCGAGATCGCGGATCACGACCGACGGCAGCGCATTGGCGCGCTCCAGCCGCACCAGATGGCCGGCATAGAGATCGAGGTCGATGATGTAGACGCCGGGACGATACGGGATCAGGTCGCGCCAGTTCTTGCGCTCGGGTGCGCCAAGCGGCGCGGTGACGATCTTGAAATCGATGGCGTCATCGGCATTGGTGAGGATGAAGAGCTCGTCGCCGCGGTCGGCCAGCGAATATTGCACGCCGTCCTCGCGCGCCGCGACCAGGCGCGGCGGCGCTTCGGGGTGGGCGAGATCGATCAGCCGCTGCTCCGAGGTCTCGTGATCGCCGCCCGCGATCACGCAGAAGCGCCCGCTGGTGCTCTCATGCAGATGGGTGAACCAGCCGGAATCCTGCTCCTCATAGACGAGCGTGTCGTCGGCCTGTCTGGTGCCGAGCCTGTGCCGCCACACCTGCATCGGGCGATGGTTGTCGTCGAGCTTCACGTAGAAGAAGCTCTTGCAGTCCTTGCTCCAGACGATGCCGCCGTCGGTCTCCTCGACCAAATCGTCAAGATCCTTTCCCGTGGCCCAGTCGCGGACGCGGATGGAGAAATATTCCGAGCCCTTGGTGTCGGCGCTCCAGGCTTGCAGCTTGTGATCGTTCGAGTGGCGGCTGCCGCCGAACTTGAAATATTTGTGGTCCTTCGCGAGCGCATCGCCGTCGAGCACGATATGACCCTCGCCACCGTCGCGCGGCATGCGGCCGAACAATTCGTGCTGGCCGCCCTCGCGGAACCTACGGAAATAGGCGAACGGCCCGTCGGGCGAGGGCACGCTGGAATCGTCCTCCTTGATCCGCCCGCGCATCTCGCGCACCAGCGTCTTCTGAAGTAACGAGGTGTGGCCAAGCAGGCTCTCGGTGTAGCCGTTCTCTTCATCGAGATATTTGCGGATGTCGGGATCGAGCACGGCGGGATCGCGCAGCACCTCCTGCCATTTCTCGTCCTTCAGCCAGGCATAGTCGTCGGTCACGGTGATCCCGTGACGCGTGAAGGAATGCGGCCGGCGCGGGGCGACGGGGGGCTGGGGAGGTGTCTTGGCTTGTGTCACTCGGTCCTCATTCAACTGCGTGTTCCACCTTATATCGTCCCGATTCCGCGAATTGCCAGCGCCACTGCGCCAAGTCGCCGGGTTGTTGATCGCCCCCTTGTATGCTTTAGGGGCGATACCCCCGCCGCCGGTCCAGCCTGATGCTGTTCAATTCCTACCCGTTCATCCTGCTGTTCCTGCCGGCCGTACTGGCTGGCTATTTCTGGCTCGGGCGGCGCAGCAATCTGGCGCCGGTGATCTGGCTGGCGCTGGCCTCGCTCGCCTTCTACGCCATCGGCAGCTGGCAGTTCGTGGCCCTGCTGCTGATCTCGATCGCCTTCAACTACGGCGTCGGCTATCTCCTGATCGCGGCGAAGCTCGCCCCAATGCAACGAAAGGCGGTGCTCGCGCTCGGCGTCGTCGGCGACCTTCTCGTGCTCGGCATCTTCAAATATGCCGGCTTCGTCGCCGAGAACATCAATGCGCTGGCCGGTACGCATGTTGCGGTCCACATCCTGCTGCCGGTCGGCATCTCCTTCTACACTTTCACCCAGATCGCGTTCCTGGTGGATGCGTATCGTGGCCAGGTCGCGCGTTACGCCTTGCCGCACTATGCGCTGTTCGTGACCTACTTTCCGCATCTGATCGCGGGGCCGATCCTCCACCACAAGGACATGATTCCGCAATTCGAGCGGAAGGAGACCAAGTATCCGGACGCGCACCTGATCCTGTGCGGAATCGTCATCTTCGCGATCGGCCTGTTCAAGAAGACCTGCCTTGCCGACGGCATCCAGCCCCTGGTGGCGCTCGCCTTCGAGGCGCGCTCGCCGAGCTTTGATCAGGCCTGGTGTGGTGCGCTCGCCTACACGTTCCAGCTCTATTTCGACTTCTCTGGCTATTCCGACATGGCGATCGGGATATCGCTGATGTTCGGCATCTTCCTGCCGGTGAATTTCAACTCACCCTACAAGGCCACCAGCATCGTCGAGTTCTGGCGCCGCTGGCACATGACGTTGTCGCAGTTCCTGCGCGACTATCTCTACATCTCGCTCGGCGGCAACCGCCGCGGCCGTGTGCTGCGTTACGTCAATCTGATGATCACGATGCTGCTCGGCGGGCTCTGGCACGGCGCGGCCTGGACTTTTGTCGCCTGGGGCGCGCTGCATGGCGCTTATCTCTGCGTCAATCATGCCTTCAACGCGCTGGTGCCCAACGTCCCGACGTTGCTCGTGCTCCCGGCCCGCATCGTCGGAGCCGTGCTGACGTTCCTCGCCGTCGTCGTGGCCTGGGTTTTCTTCCGCGCCGAGAGCGTTACTTGGGCGCTGCGCGTCCTCCACGCGATGGCCGATCCGTCGAATATCGTCCTCGGTCGCGAGGAGATCGCCGCGTTGGTTCTGGTGTCGATCTACGCCGCGCTGGTGTGGCTGGCGCCGAACACGCAAGGAATCATGGGATACGATCACGACAATCGCAGGGTCGGCGAGGCCCTGCCAGCAGGGCGGATGCGGCCGCTGTTTCTCTACGGCGCGTCGCTGGTGCTCGCTCTCGGGATTCTCGGCATCCAGAGCCACAGCGAATTCATCTATTTCCGGTTCTGATGCGGGGCAATTTCACACATCTGGGACGTCTTCTGCTCGCCAGCATCATCTGCGTGCTGGGCGCGGCGGTGCTCACCTATCTCGTCGATCCCCTGCAACTGTTCCGCCCGTCGCGACTGGCCTTCTATTCCGACGACACGCGCGTGCAGAATGCCGGCTTGATCCGCAGCCAGTCGTTCGACACCGCCTTCATGGGCACCTCGCTCGCGATCCATTTCCGCCAGAGCGACATCGATCGCGCGCTCGGCGTCCACTCGCTCAAGCTGGCGATGACCGGGTCCAATTCCCGCCAGCAGGGCTTTGTGCTGGAGCGGGCGATCGAGCGCGGCGCCCGGCGCGTGATCTGGGCGATGGACGATTTCATCTTTGTCGATGCGGCGGATATCGAGGCCGATCCCTTTCTGTCCGTCGATCTCTATCGCCAGACAACGAAGGGCATCGCGTCCTATCTGTTCAGCGCCGCGATGGCGAAGGAATCCCTGTTCGCGCTGCTGCGGTCGATCCCGCCGCTGCAGCAGAAGCTGACGCGGGCGGCGCCGTTTCTTCCCGTCAAGTTCGCGCTGTCCGACGTCGACGACATCTACGCGCTGCCGCGCGATTTCGACATTGCGCGTGACTACAATGCGAAGAAGACGCTTGCCTCGTTCGCCTACATCACGAGCCCCGTGCGCAGCCGCTTCCTCGGCGAAGGCTACGGCTACGACGCCATGCTCCGGCATTTCGAGCGCGACGCCGTCGGGTTGATCACGCGTCATCCGGACGTGACCTTCGACATCTACTTGCCGCCCTATTCGATCCTGCAATTCGTCGCGATGCGCGATGCCTCGCCTGCGACGCTGAAGATCGTCACCGACCTCACCGCGCGCATCGCCGAGCGGCTGACGCAGCTTCCGAATGTGCGTCTGTACGATTTCCGCGCGACCAGGGCGGTGACGCACGATCTCAATAACTACAGCGACGTCATCCACCATTCGCCGGCGGTGGACGCGAAGGTGCTGAAGTGGCTGGCGAGGGCGGAGTATCGCGTCGATCCTGAGGCGCCGCTAGTGGCGTTGGATGCGCTGAAGGCGCAGATCGAGGCGTATCGTGTCGAGCGCTGATCTTCCCCTCTCCCCCTGTGGGAGAGGGTGGCTCGCCCGTAGCGGCGAGACGGGTGAGGGGTATCTATCCGCGAGTCCATCGCGCAATTGAGTTCGCTGAGACAACCCCTCATCCGGCGCCATAGCCGAAGCTTCGCTTCGGCGTTCCTAAGAACGGCGGCCGAAGGCCGCCTACGCCACCTTCTCCCACAAGGGGCCTGTTGCGTAATTCGTCAATTGTGATTCCCTAGGGCTAAGCCTTGGAGGGTAGCGATGGCGGTCAAGCGGACGGGACAGCCGAG
>NZ_JADPIU010000045.1:0-17141 GCF_023073075.1 Bradyrhizobium sp. 61
GACCTTTGCCGCGTTTGAAGACCCCATGAAGTCCAAGGGCCTTGGCCGCTGGCTTCTAGGCGATTTGCACCCACCGAAGTAAGGCCCGCCGGCGTGAACTGGCGGGTCAGGCGGCGTGGGACTAACTCGCGCCCTGGTTGTCAGATCTCCTCGGTCTCAGCCTCCGGCTCGCTGCGGTAGGCGTCTCGGAGCCCCAGGCGATTGAGGGGGACCGTCCGGGCTAAACGCACGCAAGCCGCCGGGCTTCCCCAGCGGCTCAAGCGTTGCGTAGCGATGGGTTGCGACGCGCAGCGTCGTGTGGTGGAACGTGCGATGCGCCGAGGCGCGTCGCGTTACCTACCGTGATGTCGATAAGTCCTACGCGTCTCATCGACGCCCCCAACATGGTGCCGTCGCGAGGCGACTTCAAGACAGCGCGGCTGCCATAAAACGTGCGCCATCTGTTTGTGATGCCATCTCCTTATGATCGTGCCTAAGAAGGCCACAGCTGCCGTAACGAGATGTAGCAAATCCATGGAATATAATAGACACGCGCGTCGTTTTTCGATTGCGATGCCTGCCTCGTCCGAGCCGGTCATCCTCATCAGCGCCGACCTATTCAAGGAGTGAAGAGCTTTCGCGGGCATTGAGTACGCCACTATCCTCGAACGAAGGAGAACAACCCGTTTGTCGCAGTCGCCTCATCGACAACAGAAAAATCGAAATCTTCAAAGCCCCGGCATTGTCCGGGGCTTTTGCTTATAGCCATCTCAGTGGCGCTCTCCTCGTCGCAAGAAATGCAAGCCCGATGTCGCCTATTGGCCGATATTGTTGCAAAAGTCTTTTTGAGGGGGCGAACGACAATTCTTAGAGCCGCCGATGCGTTTTACGCGAGGCGACGTGAGGGACCATATCGTTTCATCCCAAATTGATCACGGACCTCCGTAATGGCGTTGAAAGGCGACGCGGCAGCAGAGAAGTCCAACGATCAGCTTTTGCGAGAGTTTTAGGGTTGTTCGATTTCCGACTTTTGCAACAATATCGGCCCTTTTCGGACCTCCGCTTTAGTCCTCCAAATGTCTGCTATTGGGGCAAACTGAGAAATGATTTTTGGGCGGCCAGCCCTTCGGGCGGTCACGCTCTAGTCTCGGGCATAGATCCGCGACCGGAGCCACCGCTTGCCGGTGTCTCCGCCCATTCGGGTAACGATCGTTGCCGCATCATGCGGCTATCGTTCCGCGATCCACCGCTGCCTGGCCCGCGCTTCTGTCCGGAGTCAGCCCTGCGGCATGCTCCATGATGGGGTCCGGCGAGTTGGGTCGTCCAAGCTCACAGCGCGTGCTTGAGCACAGCACAGGGATCGAAACGGACTGACCCTCCCCACGTCCTCGGCAGAGCAGATCGTTACGCCGGGACGATCCTTATGTGGGTTGGGTCACAGGCGGCTTTCCGAAGCGGAAGTCCGTTTCCTCGACCCACATCCGATGCATGATAATCGCGAGTTTGCGGGCAACTGCCACGCACGCTTTTCTGGACCCGATACGTTTGGCGAGCTTGACGCCCCAGGCCCGAAGTGTCGACCACTTTTTGGAAATCCGCATGTGCGAGTTCGCGGCTTCATAGAGCGCATGCCGCATCAGCTTGTCACCGCATTTGCTGATATTGCCTGATCGATCAATCTCGCCTGACTGATAAACGCGAGGGGTCAATCCCAGATGCGCCGCCACGGCCCTGGAATCCTTGAACCGCCCTGGATCGTCAATCGTCGCCTTGAACGATAAGCTCACGAGCGGTCCAACGCCGGATACGGTCATCAACCGCTTGCAAACATCATCCTTGCGAGCCATTTGCGAAAGCTGCCGATCCATGAGGGCTTTGTGCTTACGCATCATGTTGCGCGCTTCGAGCAGTGGCTCGATGGCCATCCGCAAGTCAGGCGCATCCGCGAGCAGAGTTTCGACCCTCACCGCAAAACGGCTTCGGTGCACTGCACCAAGCTTTAACCCATGCACCTTCATCAATCCCCGGATTGTGTCTTCGATCGCCAGCATGTGATCGACGAACTTCTTGCGCGAGTGACGCTTTGCTCTTCACGTGCACCGATCGATATTGTCCGAGGCGCATCATCTCAGCGATGCCGCGCGCATCGCTGCGGTCGGTCTTGTTGGGACGAGAGGACAAGAAGCGCTGTGCATGCCGGGTCTCAATGCAAACGATCTGAAACCCACTCTCAACCAATGCGCCGTAAAGCCATTCGGAAAGCGGACAAGCCTCGATCCCGATGAGAGCGATTTTGTCGCGCCAAGGCGAAAGCACCTTTACCAACGGAACTGGCTCGCTTTCGGCTTTGCCTTCCCATACCGACGAGCCATCTGCCTCGACGACGCAGATTGATGTCATTCTTAGTGAAACATCCAGTCCGACATACAGGGTCATCGCTTGTCTCCTTTGCTGAGCCGAATCAACCCCGGCACAAGATTAGCGAGTGGCCGGGATCGGATTACCCCAGCTCGCGCAAGGGCTGCGGAGCTCCTCGCCGGGGGCACTCGGGAAAGGGGCCCGCCGTCATGAAGTATGCCGGCGTCGCTATCACTGCCCCGTTCCCGGGTGCCCTCTTAACCGGTCTTCTCTAACCGGGGTTGGGACGTCAAGTGCCAAATCTGATCTAACTACGGCATTGTGGCTGTGCCTTCCGAACCTACCTTGACGTCAAAGCTATCCGGTGATCGCGCTTCTCTTCGAGGTCGGGATCTCCGCCTCATGATGATGTTCGTGAAGAAGTGGCGGGACCATCTCGGGGACGCAGTCACGGAGCGATCGGCTCGCGCTGCAGACCGGTTATCACCCTCGCCATTCCTCGCCCTACCGGACTCCTTGACAGCCTTCCGGCCGTGTTCTGCTGATCAGTTCATTCGAGTGTCAGGCTGCCGCTGCGGCCTCAGATTTCTCCCACCGAAAGACGCTGCCGTCGCACCACATACGGTGCAGGATGACAGATATCTTGCGAGCCACCGCGACCAGCGCATTTTTCATGGAACTGCGCTTGGCGATGCGGATGCCCCATGCCTTTAACGAGCACCACCGTCTGGTGTTGACCATCAATGAGTGCGCGGCTTCAAAGAGGTGTTCTCGAGCAAAGGCGTCGCCGCACCGGGTGATGCGCCGGTTGTAATCGACCTCTCCGGACGCGTATTTACCTGGGGTCAGTCCAAGATGGACGCCAACATGCCGCAATTTGCGGAAGCGGCCCGGGTTATCGATGGTCGTCTTGAATGCCAAAGCTGTCAGGGGGCCAACACCAGGAACGGTCATGAACCGGCGGCAAGTAGCATCGCTCCGAACCAGGCGCCCAATTAGGCGCGTCAACACGCGTGCTTGTTCGCCGAGCATGCGCCGGGCTTCGAGCAATGGAACGACGAGGGCCTGTAAATCTCCATCAGCCACGATCAGCTCGCGTACGCGTTCCTCAAAGCGGTTTTGGCCGATAAGGCCCACTTTGAATCCGAAGGTTCGAAGTGCCGCCCGAATATGATTGTTGAGGTCGCGTTGCTTGTCGAGCAGGCACCGGCGACTGCCCATCAACGCTCGTAGCTTTTGGCTGTCTTCAGATTTGATGTGAACCGCCTTAAACCACCCTGTTCGCATCATTTGCGCAAGCGCACGAGCATCGTTGCGGTCCGTCTTGACAGTTTGAGCTTGCATTACGCTCTTTGCGTGCCGGGTCTCAACACAAATGACTGGTAATCCGCCTTCCGAAAGCCCCTTGTGCAGCCAAGAAGAACATTGACCGGCTTCCAGCCCAACTCGCTGCAAAGCGAAGCGGGTATTGCTCAGCCAGGAAATTAGCGCCTCGGGTTCGGTATCCGTCACTCCTTCCCGGACGATATTTCCATCTCGATCAACGATGCAGATCGCGGTGCGCTTCAAAGACACGTCGAGTCCAGCGAAGTAATTCATCAGGATCTCCAGCTCATCTTGTTGGGCGAATCGATCGACGTATTATGCGCCCGAGAGGTCGGTGCCCGGTTACTTCATCTCGCGACTGCACTCGGTCCCGCGTGCCGCCTTCGGCGTCGCTATGCTCACGCTCCTGCGGGTGCCATTTTGCGTTGAGGCGATGCGCCCTTGGCGCACGCCTGATCGGGCCTGCGGCCCTAAATCACCTCAAGGCTAAGTCCCGAAGAATGGAACGCAGGGCGGAGCGCCTCGCAGATTTCGCATTCTGTCATTTGTCTGCGTGCGGCACTCTCGCATGCCGAGCTAGCTGGCCGCTTGGTCACGGCGGCGCCGATTCCGCCAGAAGAGGCTGAGAGTGAGAGTGCCGGCCGGGTTTTGCCGTGACGGGTTACAGGCTGCGAGAGAGGCTCGCGGCGCCCGTCGCGGAGATCCTTCCCCGCAATGAGCTGCGACAACGGGCCTCCTTATGCTATATCAGCGGTTTACCATTTTATTGACTGCGCTGGCGGCGCTTACGCTGCTGGTGGATTCGGCGCTTGCCGACGATTTGCAGATCGTCGGCGATCCGGACACTCTCGGCTTTTCGGCGAAACGGCTGGCGCGCATCACGTCTTGGTTTGAGACGCACACTAAAACGGGTGATCCCTCCGGTTTTGTCGTTGGGATCGCCCGAGGCGGAAAACTGGCCTACTTGCAGCCCACCGGTTTTGAGGATCACGACAAGAAAATTCCGATGCGGCCGGATTCGATCTTTCGCATCGGATCGATGTCCAAGCAGATCACCAGCGTCGCCACCATGATGCTGGTCGATGAAGGCAAGCTCGACCTCGATGCTCCCGTGGCGCAGTATCTGCCGGGGCTAAAGGATATGCAGGTCGTCAAGAAGGATCTGGCCACAGGGGATCCGATCCTCCTGGATCTTGCGCAGAAGGTTTTTGAACCGGCGAGGCGCGCGATGACCATCCGGGACCTTCTGCGCAATACTTCCGGTCTGGTTTGTGGCATGGGGGACTACGCCGACCCCGGATTTGGCAATGCGGCGGTACACCTGCTTTACGGCGCGCGGGCGCTGTTCCGGCGCGACAAGCCGATCGCTTCGTTCGTGGCCAGCCTCGGCACACTCCCGCTGCTGCACCAGCCGGGTGAAGTCTGGGAATATTCGATCGGTTACGATGTGCTCGGGCGCGTTATCGAAGTCGTCTCGGGCCAGCCGTTCGACCAGTTCCTGCAAAACCGCCTGTTCGCGCCGCTTGGGATGGTTGACACCGGCTTCCATGTGCCGGAGGAAAAACTCGCCCGTCTCGTCGCCGTGCCGGGCGCGCAGCCGCCACCTCTTTCAGATGGCGACGTCGCGACGCCGCAAACGTTCTTTTCAGGCGGCGGGGGCATCGTTTCGACGGTCCCCGACTTCCTGCGCTTCTGCCAGATGCTGCTCAACGGCGGCGAGCTTGACGGTGCGCGCATTCTGAAACCGGAAACGGCCCGGCTGATGATGACAAATTCGCTGCCGCCCGACATCCACCTCGCTGGCCATGAAGCGGGTCCGGCTTATGGGACCGGGTGGAGGCTTGCGGACGCGTTCGGGCTTGCCAAGAAGGCGGCGGCGTAATGTCTTTCGGCGGTGGCGAGAAAGCACCCTCGCGTCGATCGGCTCTGACCGGACTTGCGGCGAGTTGTGTTGCTGCGTCGGTCAAGTGGAGTTGGGCCGCCGAGAGCGGCGGTGGCCCGGTTTTTTCCGCTGCTGGTCCGGATGCAGAGCTTTACGGTGCCACCGAGAACTATCCGGTGAAGGATCGCTGGCGCGTTTACCAGCCCGGCAATCCGGCTTCGCCAAAATACCGCGTCGGGGCATTCAGTCATTACGACGAGATTTTTCCAACGCGCTTGGTCAGTCGCGCAGCCACGGCCTGGCCGTTCAAGCGAACGCAGGCGGATGTCAGCTACCAGTACAAGGGAAGCCGCTCTTCGCTTGCGGATTATCTGTCGCGCAATCCAGTGACGGGTCTGCTGATCGCCAAGGATGACCGGATCCTAGTCGAGCAGTATCAATACGGCCGTACCGATCGCGACCGGCTGATATCGCAGTCGATGGCAAAATCGATCACCGGCATGCTGGTCGGTATCGCGATCTCGGAAGGCGCGATCAAATCTATCGACGATACCGCGGAAACGTATGTGCCTGGCTTGAAAGGCACCGAATATGGCGCGACGCCGCTCCGCGCGCTGCTCCACATGTCGTCGGGCGTGGAGTGCGGCGAGCAGGCCGACGAAGGCAAAGGCAGCGGCCGCGACCTCGATCGCTTGTGGGGCGACATGGTGCGCAAGCACTGGTTTTCCAACAAGGGCACCGTTGCCAGCATCGCGCAATTCAATCGGCGGATCGCGCCGCCGGGTACGCAATTCCGCTACGCCAGCATCGAAACGGATGTGCTTGGTCTGGTGCTGCGTTACGCAACGGGCAAATCACTCTCCGACTATCTCCAGGAAAAGGTGTGGCAGCCGATCGGCACGGAAGCCGATGCCAAATGGCTGATCGACGCGGAAGGCTATGAAGTGGCGCACGGCTTCTTCAACGCCGTGTTGCGCGACTATGCCCGGCTCGCCCGCCTGCTCGCCCACGACGGAGCATGGGACGGCAAACAGATCATCCCGGCGCAATGGATGGTCGATGCAACCACGGTGCGCGCTTCCGACGGCTATCTGGCAAAGGCCGAGGGAGGGTTCGGCTACGGCTATCAGTTCTACCTGTTTCCCGGAAGCAGACGGCAATTCGCAATGTTGGGCCATCTCGGGCAGCGTATCCTTGTTGATCCGCCCTCGAAGCTGGTCATGGTGCAAACCGCCGTCGATGAAAAGTCCCCCGAAATCTGGCGACTATGGTCGGGCGTGGTCGCGCAGTTCGGGCAGGCTTGATCGGGTGCTTATTCCGTCTTCTCGGAAAACGTCGCGCGGAAGGGATGCGCCGGCCGACGGAGGTCCCGCCGCGAGGGCCGGCGTGATGGCGGGAGACCTCATCACTTCCATCGACGACGCATCGATCGATGGCCTGACCCTGGAAGCTGTACTTGGCCGGATTTCAGGCCCGGTCAACGCCACGATCAAGTTCAAAATCACCCGGCAGGGGCAGCACGATCCGCTTGTTGTTGCCTTTGCCCGGGAGGCGGTCCCCTTTCGCAGCATCCAGCTTCGGATCCGTGTCGCGGACGGCAAGCTCGTCGTTACAGCAATAGGCGGCTGGTCGATCCTTGATTTCGACAAGGGCCAGCCGACATCGGTGGCGGTTCGCTCAAAGGATGAATTCCAGGTCGAGAGTGGCGATCACACGCGGATCGCCTTCGTCAGAGACGCAGCCGGCAAAGTCAACGGCGCGGTTCTCAATCCGGGACCATGGGAGCAACGCGGCGTATTCGCACAATAAGGCACACTGACAGCTGATGAAATTGGCGGGAGCTTGCGTTGCTCGAACATCAGGTGTCCGGCGGCCCGAGATGGTGGCGGTCTCGACTTCCGCTCAGGGTCACAAGCGGCGATCGAGGACAGCGCCAGCCGTGTCCGGTCTACCTCAGACGGCCGACATCGCAGCGTCAGGTGTAGTCTTCAGCTTCGGGCCGAGGTCCAGGCAATCAGGTTGACGAGGAAGTCGGCGGCGACGCGAGCGGGGCCTCGATGTTTCGTCTTTGCTCGCCTCGTGTTAGACTTTGCCTGCCCGATCAGGGAGAACAGCCATGACCGCCGAGTTCGATGAAGACCGCTTCAATATGGCTATCCGTAAATTTCTGAAGCATGTCGGAGTTACATCGCAGCGTGAAATTGAGAACCTAGTGCGTAGCGGGGAGGTGAAGGGTGACAAGCTCAAACTGCGAATGACCCTGTCCGCTGAGGGGACGCCGCTGAAACATGTGGTCGAGGAAACAGTCGAGCTCTGACGATTGTCCCGGCTGTGGGAAGTCATGGCCTTGATCCTCACGAAGGCTATCATTGCGGTCGCCGGCCTAGCGATCCTTGTTGCGACTTTCCTTGTCTATGGGCGTAAGGGGCTGAAACAAGCGATCATTTCGAGTTCCTCGTCGCCGCAGTAATTCTGATGGCGACGCTCCGAGACGTCGGCTCCTAGCCAAGCCGGCCGAACGTCGCCTTCGGGTCAACAACGGTCCTGACTGCCCCGAAACGAGACTTCTGCTCTACCCCGATCAACGGACATCGTCAGACCGCCCTGGCATGTCTCAAAGGGGCCATGTGCGGACCTTAGGTCGTCACCCCGACCTATTTCATCAGCTCGAAGCGTGGAATTTTGTACGCTCCATCCAATACGGCCTTCTCAGGACCATAGGTCCGCAGGCCCATGAAAAGATCAATTCCAGGGATGGTTTCAATCCAGTTCGATTCCAGACCCTTGGGAGCGGCGGGACCGATATAAATGTCTGTGGACCCGTCGGGGTTCTTCACCAGCTTGTCGAGGGATGAAAGCTGGCGGCCTTTCTTGCTGTTGGCGATGAAGGTGCGGGTGCGGCCGTCATAGGCGAACACGGACCAGAAATTCCGGGCAGGAAAGCCGTTCGGCATCCGGAGCCGGTAATTCTTGGTCGAGTCTATTGGACGGCCCTCCGCGTCGACGAACGCGGCGTTGTACATGGTTCCGCTTCCGAGAACGGCGGGCATGACATAGGCCCAGTAATCAATCGCTGCGCGCCGTTGATAGTCGATCGTCCCATCCGCATTTTCGTAGACGTAGAGGCGGCCTTTCGCGATATCCTCCTTGTGCAGGTTGAAACGGGTCCAGCCGGGTTGCCCCTCAGCAGGGACCAATGCAACGCCGTTCGATATCTGGATCAGGTATGCTTGCGCATCCTTCGCCGCGCGTTCGAGGATCTGCACGGTGTGAGCATCGGGCTTGAAGGGCTTGCCTTTCTCGATGCCGACATATGCGGCCATCCCAAACATGGTCTTGTCGTAGTCATTCGCAGACTCTTCCTGCACGAGCATGTCGACCAGGTTGAAGTATCCGGCATCGAATACCGGAGCGGCGCGATACACGGTGCCCGACATATCGAGGAAGGTCGTCTTGTCCGGGCTTGTCGCCTGCGCCAAGGGATAGACCTTCATCGTGTATGCGTATTCCACGGCGGCATCCCAGCCGGCCGTCGAGATCGAGCGGATGAGGAAATTCTGCAGGTAGGTGCGGCTCCGCATGGTCTTGTATCCGGCGGGCACATCTCCCTTGTAGTCGGGTGGCAACAGAAGATATTTGGCGCCCTTTCCCTCGTCCCAGCCATCCTTACCAACATCAATCCCGTCAAGCGGGCGCTGCCAAGCGTCACAGATCGTTCCGTATAGATGGGACTCGCTGGTAGCAGCGGGGATTTCGACCACGATGGGCCCATCCTTCAAATCGAAGGCGCCTTGCAGATACGGAGTCTGGGTCTGCAGAGCGACCAGGTGGATATCCGAGTTCAGCGGCTTGGTGTTGATCGCCACATCATTCGGCTTGCCGTGCAAATCTCGCTTCACTGCTTCCCGGGCGGCAAAGCTGTCCGCCGCGGGCATGGCCCACAATGCAACCTCGAACGCGCGGCGGTAAAGAAGTTGATCGGCGGAGTCTTGACGGCTTGGCGGCTGCGGGTTTTGCGCCGACGCCTGCGGGGCGATGGTGGCCGCCGTGCACAGCGTCATCACGACGGCGGCGGAGTGCAACGTATTCAAGATGGTGCTTTTCATGTTGTTGCTCCCACTCATTCGCCGTAGGTCGAATCCTCAGTGCGCTTACTTCGTCAGACCTTCTCGAAATCCGGCAACCTCCACGACTTGTCGAAGAACGCTTCGGTCGGGCCATAGAAGCGGAACCACACCCACCAACCACGTCCCGGCAGTGTCTTGATCCAGTTGCTTTCCTTGCCTGAGGGCGCCGTCGGTCCGAAGTACAGATCGATCGAACCCTCGGCATTGGTCGCGAGCTTGTCGTAGGTGGACTTGGCTGCCACGTCGGTGTCGATTTGGACCATCGACCTCGTCTCGAAGTCGTACACCGTCACCGACCAGAACTCCTTCACCGGCATGTTGGCGGGGACGCGCAGCCGATATTGATTGGAGCCGTTCAGCCAATCACCCTTACTGTCACGTGCGGAGCGCAAATATTGCGAACCCTCACCGAGGTGCTTCTCCTTCATGGCAGGCGATGCCATTGTCGCCTGAAAATAGTAATTGATCCGCGCCTCAAGGTCGCTCCAGTACCTGTCTCGCAAGCCGGGGTTCAGCATGAGCACGAACTCCCATTGCGTGCCGGGGTAATAGACGACGTCCTTGAGACGCGGGGCCATGCTGATTGCTTGGTCGATCGCCCAAGCGACGTCACTGGCCTCAGTGAGGATTTGCCTCATCCGTGGATCGGGGTCGAAGGGTTTGCTAGGTTCAATGCCGAGCGGTTTGAGCAAGGCCAGCAGGAAAGCGCCATCTTCGCTCTCGCTCACATAGTTGGCGACCTCTGCGACGCGCTCCCAATACTTGAAGCCTTCTGGTGCAATTGAGTTCCAGTCCTTGCCCGAGGTCAGCACGACGGTCGTTTTCGGCGGGTCATTTCGCTCTGACAGCGGGTAGATGCGCGTGGTCTCCAAGCTCTCTGCTGCTCCTGCAACATCGCCATTACGGACGATACCACGGGCAAAATACGCGGCCAGTGACGTCGGCGAAGTGACCCTGTAGTAGCCCTCGGGGACCGCTTCGTTGAAACCGACGGGAAGAACAAGAAACTTACCGCCTTTGCCCTTATCCTCACCAATCGCGCCGACGCCAGCGATGGTCTGCTGCCACAAATCAAAAAAGGCGCCATACGAACCGGGCGCAACCTCCACGACCATGGGACCGTTTTTCCTGAGATCAAGGAAGCCCATCGCGTAGATTGTCGTGCTGTTGCCGGTCAGGGCGATACCATGCGTGGTCGAGGAAATGTTGAAGGAGATACCAGTCCCCCTCGCGCCCGCCGACCTGCTGCAACCCCGTGTTCAACTCGTTCATTGCGACGAGTGGGTCCACGTACTGGTAGGCCAGCACAGCGCGTTGGAAGTCGAGCTCGTCGTACAGCTTCTTGACCGTCTCGGCAGTCGGAAATCCCGCTTCATACCGCAGGTCGCCAATTCGCGTTCTCTTGATGTCGGCCGGTCGTTCGCTCGCTGAGGCAACTCCGGTGACGCCTACGCTTGCGCTGGCCAGACCTCCCGCCATCAGAAGACCCGCAGGAAGGAGCGAAAGGGTATCGCGACGTGTGGGCATGGGTGACCTCCCTATATGCGGCTAGGGCAGTTCGAGAGAATATAATCCGAGGTTGTATCCGGCGCTATGTGTTTCCGGCAGAGCGCTCAACGCACGCGCCAACGACGGCGAAAGGTCCGCTGAGGGTCAAAATGCGAAGAACTTAACGTGAGCAAATCCAGTCCGCTATGCCCCATTGAACGGACTTCAACGAGTCGTGCCGCCACTTCGCCGAAGGGCCGGCCAGAAAGCGACATCGTAAAATGAGAGAGGCCGCAAACTGAGGCTAACAGTGTGACATTGGAGCCGCCAACTGAGTCGGCCTTAATTCATCTTGCGACGCAGCTTCCGGATGATCTCCCGCAGGTCGTTGGCGTACTCTTCAATGATCCGCCGCGCCTCCTCCAACCGGGAGGGCTTGGGCTCCTTTGCCTCGCTCTGTTCCTCGGGCTTCGTCATGCCACAAGGTCCCGGAGGGCAGGGAATGGTTCATTGAGCTAGATCAAATCAGGCCACTACTCGGAGACGGCACCGAACTTAGGATAGACGGTTCGCTCCGGCTTACATCGCCGAACACCGGCACTGCCACGCACGCCATTACCGTTGCCGTGCTAGGGTCGTCACCACGACGGGGGCTTGTTCACTGCGGCTTCCAGCTTTTCGCCTGGTTCGACTAAGGGCTAGATATGAACAGCACCCGGCTGTGGGTACTGTCCACGCGCAATTCGCGTTGTGCTTCCGCCGCCCCACGCGTCTTGGTCACCGGCGTTTGGCCAGTGTCCCCGAGTCTACTCCCGCTCTTATGCTCGCTTGGTTTGGTCGGCGGCGAAGCGGGCGTCGATGGCATCGAGAACCCGGATGGTTTCGACCATGGCGGCGCGCTCGCGGACACATTCTACGTCCTGCGCGGTCGCTTCCTGCGCGACGGCAACAATGGAAAGCACGAGCTGCAACAAGGTCCTCATGATCGTGCTCCAATCGGTCCACGATTCGCGTCGAACTGCTGGTTCACGAAATCCGCTCAAGATCTGACTTGAGCGCGACCAAGAAGCGTGCGGCTTCGCCGCCCGTCACGACGCGATGGTCGAAGGTGAGCGACAACGGCAGGGTGCGCCTCACCGCAGGCTGGCCCCGATGCGCGACCACCCGTTGGGAGATCCGGCCAGCGCCTACGATTGCCGTTTGCGGCGGCACGATGATCAGATTCGCAAACCGCCCCCCGATCATCCCGAAATTCGACAGCGTAATCGTGGCGCCGCGTAGCTCCTCCGGGGGTATCGAGCGCGCGATCGCGTCAGCCCGCAGGCGGTCGAGTCCTGCCCGCAAATCCGGTACGCTCCGCTCAGCGACGTTGCGCAACACGGGAACGATGAGGCCGCCCTCGGTGTCGACGGCGATGCCGAGATCAACGCGCTCGATCAGACGCCGTTCGCCGGACGCGGAATTATACCAGGCATTGAGCGCGGGCTCAGCCTTGCAGGCGGCGGCGATGGCCCGCGCCAGCCGGATCGTCACGTCCTCGCCTTGCCGCCAATCGTCAATGTCGGCGTCATCGGTGACAGTGGCGGGGGCGATTTCGGCATGAGATGCCGCCATGCGTTGCGCCATCGCGCGCCGCATACCGCGCAGGGGCTCGGCTGGACCGCTGTGGGACATGCTCTTGGCAGCCCGTTCGACATCGGCCCGCGTGATGGTGCCGCCGGATCCTGTGCCATCGACGAGGTCAAGGGCAACGCCGAGTTTGCTCGCGAGCGCGCGCACTGCCGGAAACACCCTGAGCTCCTGCCCGGTGGGGCGCGCAGAAGGGATTCCTACCGCCTGCGCAGCTTCGCCGCCGCCGAGTTCGCCGACAACGGTGCCGGTGTCCGGTTCGGCGCCCTCGGCAAATTCGACGAGCGGCATGCCGACCTTCACGATATCGCCCTTGGTGCCAAACAGGTGCGCGACGCGTCCGTTCGACGGCGACGGTATCTCAACGACCGCCTTGTCGGTCTCGACGGATAGGAGCAGCTGATCGGTGACGACGTGATCGCCTTCGCTGACATACCAACTGACGATCTCCGCCTCTTCAAGACCTTCCCCAAGATCCGGCAACGTGAACTGGCGCATGGGACAAAGTCCGTTGGAATCTAGCTGAACTGGCAAACCTTGCGGGCGGCGGTCACGATACGTTCGACCGAAGGCATGTAGTGTTGCTCGAGGCGTGCCATTGGGACGACCGTATCGTAGCCGGTGACGCGGGTCACGGGCGCAAGCAGAAAGGACAGGCCGCGCTCCGCGATAAGTGCTGCGATCTCGGCTCCGAATCCCCCGGTGCGTGCCGCCTCGTGCACGATGACGCAACGCCCGGTCTTTGCGACCGAACCAAGCAGGGTATCTTCATCATAGGGCTTGAGCGTGGCGAGATCGATGACCTCGGCGGCGATGCCCTCGGCCGAGAGTGCATCGGCAGCCGCCATGGTTTCCCTCAGCGTGGCGCCCCAACTGATCAGCGTGATGTCGCGCCCCTCCCGCAGGACAAAGGCGAGATCCAGCGGCAAGGCTTCGCCATTGTCTTCCACCTCGCCTTTCGCCGCGCGGTAAAGGCGGGTTGGCTCCAGAAACACCACTGGATCGGGATTCCGGATCGCTGCGAGCAGAAGTCCGTAGGCACGTTCCGGCGAGGAAGGCATCACGACGCGCAAGCCAGGAATATGGGCGAGCATCGCCTCCGTGCTTTCCGAATGATGCTCGGGCGCGCGAATGCCGGCCCCATGCGGAGTGCGCAGGACCATGGGACAGGTGAGCCGTCCCTGGGTGCGATTGCGCATGCGGGATGCGTGGTTCACGAGTTGGTCGAAGCAGGGATAAAGAAATCCCATGAACTGGATCTCGCCGATTGGTTTTAGCCCCTGCACCGCCATGCCGACGCAGAGCCCGCTGATGAGGAGTTCGGCAAGCGGCGTATCGAGGACGCGCTCCGATCCAAAGCGCTTTTGCAAGCCCACGGTCGCGCGGAAAACGCCTCCATCGACGCCGACATCTTCGCCAAGAACGAGCACACCCGGATCATCCTCCATCGCGCGGGCAAGCGCCAGATTGACGGCTTCGACCAAGGTTACCTCAGGCATCGTTCTCTCCCGCGAGTTCCCGGCGTTGCACGGCATAGGCCTCGGGCAGATCGGCATACAGGTGATCGAAGATGGTTTCGGGTCGACGCGGCTCAATTGTCAGATAGCGTTCGACCGCCGCTTCGATGCGCTCATAGCACTCGGCGGCAAGCTGCTCCTCGTCCGCTTTGGTCCACATTTTTTGGCCAACAAGATGGGTCCTCAAGCGCGCTATCGGTTCTTCCTTCCAATGAGCTCGTACTTCGTCGGCCGAGCGATAGCGTGATGCATCATCGGAAGTTGTATGATCGCCGAGCCGATAGGTGACCGCCTCGATGAAGCGGGGGCCTTTGCCGTCGCGGGCTGCGGTAATGGCCTCCTCAGCCGCGGCACGCACCGCCACCGCGTCACACCCATCGATCTGCTCGCCAGCGAACCCGGCGGCGATGGCCTTCTGCGCCAGCGTTTCGCAACCAGTCTGCAGTCGCAACGGCACCGAAATAGCCCACTGGTTGTTGGTGGCGACGAACACGACCGGCAATTTGTGCACACCGGCAAAATTCATCGCTTCGTAAACATCGCCTTTCGAGGTGGCGCCGTCGCCGAACATACAAACGGCGACACGCGGTTCCCTCCGCAGCTTGAACGCATAGGCGACGCCTGCAGCATGCGGTGCCTGTGATCCGACGGGAATGCAGAACGGGAAATCGTGGACCGGTCCGGAGAAGCGATTGCCCCGTTCGTCCCCGCCCCAAAACAGCAATATCTCCTCCAGTTTGACGCCACGCCAGATAAGCGCGCCATTGTCGCGATAGGAGGGCAACAGCACGTCTTCTTCCCGCATTGCACTGGCGATGCCGACCGACACCGCCTCCTGCCCGAGCGAAACCGCATAGGTCCCGAGCCGGCCGGTACGCTGCAATGCGACAGCCTTTCTGTCAAAAAGCCGCAGGAGCACCATGGCCCGATAAAGCCCGACGAGCAGCTTGGCATCGGTGGCGAACGCAGGGAGCGGCCGGTCTATAGAGCCGTCTGACGCAAGGTAATTGCGGCGGCGCACCTCGAAGTGCGCGATCACCGGGAGCCCTTCGTTTGCCACCCTTTTGCTGGCCACGGTCTCGCTCCGGGAGCGATTTCGCCCCCCACAGCTCACTTGGTGCTGGTGCCGCGACGTTGCAATACCGTGGCGAGTCGCTTCGGCGCGCAGGGGGCACTGCCGCATTGCGGTTATGGGGCTCCATGCGACATGGAAGCGGCACTGCCACGGTGGTATATCAAACCATGGCGAATGGTCAGGTTGTCCTGGTAACAACTGAACCGCGAGGTGGCGGCACAGCCCTTCGCTCGGTCTATTTCGTGGCCGAGGGAGATCCTGCCAAGGCCGAAGCAATTGTCGCAGCAATCATGGCCCCGAATGAGAGCGTCGAAGCGTTGGGGACGCTTCCCGCAGCCGCTGTCAAAGCGCTCGGATTGAAACCCGGTGACTTCACGCACGGGTGAGCGGCACTTCTCCCGGTACTATCTCTCATACCTACCAACGAGGGTCGCCTCCGCGATGGCGTACTTGCGTGCCTCTCGCTCGACCTCAGGGCAGGACGCATTGGTCTTTGCCGAAAGATGGTCGGTCGAGAGCGCGAGCAGCCGGAAGTGGTAGTGGTGAGGTCCATGGCCATGGGGCGGACACGGGCCGCCATACCCCATTTTGCGAAAATCGTTGACCGCCTGCTTGATGTTCTTGTTCTGCGCGGCACCGACAGCAAGTTCCGTGACTGTTGGCGGAAGATCGTAGGCCGCCCAGTGGTGCCATGTGCCGGCAGGTGCATCGGGATCGTCGCAGAGCAGGACAAAACTCCGCGTTCCCCCCGGCGCGTCCGACCATTGCAAAGGTGGCGAGAGGTTTTCTCCATCGCAGGTGAAGCGCCGTGGAACTGCTGCTCCGTCAGCGAGCGCGCTTGAAACGAGCTTCATGGCTCTCTCCATCGGGCTGCAGGAGACATTGGCTCGGGCTTGACGAGTTCCTCAGAGACGGGCTCGACCTCACTAGATCGGCTGCGCTGAGGATGAGGTTCGCAGACGACATCGCCCGCGAGCGGATCGCGGCGGTATAGCTCGATTTTGCCCAGTGCGGAATCAGTAATGTCTGCTCAAATCGGAAGTTCGTCGGGCATGCCCAAACTCAACCCGGTGTAAAAGGGTATCCTTGGGCAGTGGAGGCAGAGTGACGCCCGAAATGCGCAAAAACCCGCTGCAGAATAGACTGCTATGCGCCCCATCTTCAATCCGAGCCTTGTCAACGGTCGCTGCGGAGACCCGACGGTCTATGTGGAGACGCTGTTCGAAAAGCACAGTCTGCTGTTCGATGTCGGAGAAATCGCCTCACTGTCAGCGCGGAAGATACAACGCGTCGACCAAATCTTCGTCTCGCATGCGCATATCGACCATTTCGTTGGCTTTGATCATCTGCTCCGTTTGCTCGTGGGACACGAGAAAACAGTACAGCTTTACGGCCCGGCCGGCTTCGCCGAGCGCGTCTTTCACAAACTTCAGGCCTATCGGTGGAATCTGGTCGAAAACTATCCTTGCGATCTCGTTTTCGCTGTGAGCGAACTCGAAACGCAGAATTCCATGTCTACCACGCGGTTCCGGCTGAGGCGGGCCTTTGCCGCGGAGCCGTTAGTCTCACGCCAAACCCTTGCCGGCGTCCTCAGCGACGAACGGTGTCAGCCGCGATCCTCGAACACGGCACGCCCTGCCTTGCTTTTGCGCTGCGCGAGGCGGCGCATGTGAACATCTGGAAGAACCGATTGTCGGAGCATGGGCTTCCCGTTGGTCCGTGGTTGCGCTCGCTCAAGCAGGCCGTTGTCGAGCGTCGCG
>NZ_JADPIU010000076.1:0-17041 GCF_023073075.1 Bradyrhizobium sp. 61
TCGATGGATAGACCGTTTCCTGGGCTACCCCTCTCCCCCGCCCTCCCCCGCAAGGGGGGAGGGAGCGCACCGCCGTCGCGGCTTAGCGCGCGAAAACCAAAGTCAGATTGTTCGCCGGCATCTCGATCGTATCGACCAAGTCTAGCCCTGCTCCGCGTGCGAGCGTCTCGACGTCGCTGATATCACGCACGCCCCATTCGGGATTGCCTTCGCGCAAGGAGGTGTCGAACACGGCATTGCTGAGCGCGGTGTGCTTGCCGTCGCGCTTGAACGGGCCGTAGAGGAACAGCTTGCCGTCGGCCCGCAAGTAACGGCCGGCACCGGCGAACAGGCCCTCGGCCACGCTCCATGGTGCGATGTGGATCACGTTGGCGCAGAACAATGCGGCCAGACTCGTCGGGCCCTGCCCGCTTCGCATCTCCGGGCACCAGTCGGGGTCGGTGAGATCGATCCGCAGGGGCGAGCGGATGTTTTGCAGGCCCGAATGAACGCGCCAGGCCTCGATGCTCTTGAGGTGGCGCTGGTTGAGGTCGCTCGGCCACCAGATCAGGCCGGGCGTGTGCTGGGCGAAATGGACCACGTGCTGGCCGGTTCCGCTGCCGAGCTCGACGACGTTGCCGGTCAGGCCTGCGAGATGCTTTTCCAGCGCCGCCCAGAGCGGCTCGTGATTGCGATGAAATGCCGGTGCATCGAGCCGCCCATCCGACTCCACCCGTCCGCCGTCCCTGCCAAATTCGACGACATATTCTGCCAATTGAGGTCCCCTTGAAAAAACGAGAACGGAAAAAAACACGATGGGCGCCCAAACGCCCCGAAAACAGCCGGCCAGCGCTCCTGGCCCGAATCCGCCGGACAAATAAGCTCTTTAGTTGCAATGCGGAAGATATTAACTCCATTTTGCCGCGCGCATAGTCTTGATTGTCAGCCGATGCCCTTTGTGCTTTGGAACACTATATTTCCGCGAACGAGATCATCGACATAACGCCTCGGAATGACGCCTTGACCGCCTTTCCACGGACGCCCGTCCTTTACGTCCTGCTGGCGATCGCCGCCGGCCTTGCCGCAGGCCCCGCGCGGGCGCAATCCGCCGTGGCCGACGGCCAGAAGCTCGCCTTCGACCGCGGCAAGGGCAATTGCCTGACCTGCCACGTCATCAAGGGCGGCGACCTGCCGGGCACGATCGGACCGGAGCTCAAGGACATCAAGTCAAAATACCCTGATCGCAACGAGCTGGTCGCGATCATCTTCGACGAGACCAAGCGCAATCCGCAGACCATGATGCCGCCGTTCGGCCGGAACCGGATTTTGACCGAGCAGGAGATCAGCGCGATCGTTGATTTCCTCCAGACCCTGTGACCGCCGGCACGCCAAGAGAATGTCCAGGAGATTCGAGATGACCATCACCACCGGCCCTCATCCGACGCGGCGCCTGATCCTTCAGGGCGCAGCCGGCGTCGCGCTGCTCGGCCTCGGCAACCTGCCATTCGCGCCCGCGCGTGCGGCGGCCAACGACAAATATCCGGAAGAAGCGTTCAAGCAGAAGAGCGAGGCGGACGCGATCAAGGCGCTCTACGGCAAGACCGCCGAGCCGTCCGACAAGGTCAAGCTCGACGCGCCTGAGATCGCCGAGAATGGCGGCGTGGTGCCGATCTCGGTGACGACGACGCTCGACAAGGTCACCTCGATCTCGTTCTTCGTGGCCGAGAATCCGAGCGCGCTCGCGGCAAGCTACAAGATTCCCGATGGCACGATCCCCGCTGTCGCCAACCGCCTGAAGATGGCCAAGACCACCAACGTGACCGCGATCGTGGAAGCCGACGGCAAGCTCTACAGCGCGACCAAGGAAGTCAAAGTCACAGTCGGCGGCTGCGGCGGTTAGGAGAAGTTAGATGGCATCCAGCATTCGCGTCCGCGCCACGGCCAACGGCGACATCACCGAGGTGCAAACGCTGATCCAGCATCCCATGGACACCGGCCTGGTCAAGGACGCCAAGGGCGAGGTGATTCCGGCGCATTTCATCCAGCGACTGAAGTTCGAATGTAACGGCAAGGACGTCTTCGTCGCCGATTGGGGCACCGCGGTCTCCAAGGACCCCTACGTCAAGTTCAGCTTCAAGGGCGCCAAGAAGGGCGACGACCTCAAGGTCTCCTGGACCGACAACAAGGGCGGGTCGGACACGACCACTGCGAAGATTTCGTGATGAATGCCCGCTTCTTTCTCCTTGGTTCGTTGAGCGCCGCGCTGGTCGCGTTCGCCCTCACCTCTCCGCGCGTGATCGCGGCCGACAAGGTCGATCCCGTTGCCGATGCGAAAGCGTTCCAGAACTTCTTCTTCCAGAAGTTTCCGACCGTGAAGCACGAGGATTTCGTCAACGGTCCCTATTCGATGAACGAGGACATGAAGCGGCAGTGGCAGGAGAAAGAGGAATTCCCGCCCTACGAGTTCGCGCTCGACGCCGGCAAGGAGATGTTCGCGACCCCGTTCAAGAACGGCAAGACCTATGCCGACTGCTTCCCGAACGGCGGCATCGGCATCCGGCAGAACTATCCTTACTTCGACACTGGGGAGGGCAAGGTCGTCACGCTGGAGCTCGCGCTCAACCGCTGCCGCGAGGCCAATGGCGAGGCGCCCTACTCCTACGTCAAGGACGAGATGGCTTCGCTCACCGCCTACATGGCGTTCACCTCGCGCGGTAAGCCGATGGACATCAAGATTCCCGATGATCCCCGCGCGCTCGCCGCGTACGAGAACGGCAAGCGCTACTTCTACACGCGCCGCGGCCAGATGAATTTCTCCTGCGCGAGCTGCCATGTGCAGAGCCCGGGCGAGCGCATCCGCGCCGAGATCCTGGCGCCGGCGCTCGGCATTCTGAACGCGATGCCGATCTACCGCTCCGAATGGAGCGGCATGGGCACCACCAGCCGCCGCTTCGTCACCTGCAATAGCCAGACCCGCGCGGTTCCGCTGGAGCCGCAGGCCGATGAATATCGCGACGTCGAATATTTCCTGTCCTACGTCGCCAACGGCCTGCCGATTTCAGGGCCGGGAGCGCGGCCATGAAGCTGTCACTTCCTCTCGCCATGTTGCTCGCATTGAGCCTCGCGCCAGCAGCGCGCGCGGCAAACGAGGCGGACTACAAGGCGGCCTATGCCGCTGCGGAGGCCGCCTCCAAGGAGGCAGCCGGCATGCGCAACCAGTGGACCGTGACCGTATCTGCGCTGGCGGCAGCCAAGAAGGCGGCCGACGGCGGCGATTTCGACCGCGCGGTTGCCGCTTCGAAGGAGGCCGAGGCGCTGGCGAAGGCCTCGATCTTCCAGGCGACGTCAGAAAAAGAGGCGTGGAAGGCGATGGAAATCCGCTAGACTAAAAATCTCGTGGAACCGTCGAATTGCCGTTGAGAGGCGCGGAGAATTTCTGGATGGCCATCCGCCGCCGCGATTTCCTGAAGAGCACCGCTGCTGTCGCCACATCGCTCAGCCTGCCGCGATTCGCGCGCGGCGCCGAGACTGCGAGCATTTACGACCTCGAACGGTTCGGCAATGCGCGCATCCTGCACACCACCGACACGCATGCGCAGCTCAACCCGGTCTATGTCCGCGAGCCCAGCGTCAATATCGGCATCGGGGAGATGGCAGGACGGCCGCCGCATCTGGTTGGCCGCGCCTTCCTCGAACGGTTCGGGATCCGCTCCGACAGCGCCGATGCCTATGCCTTCAGCTGTTTCGAGTTCGAGAAGTCCGCGGGCCGCTTCGGCAAGCTCGGCGGCTTCGCGCATCTGAAGACACTGATCGATCGCTTGCGCGGCGATGCCGGCGAAAAGCACTCCGTGCTCGTCGACGGCGGCGACCTCTGGCAGGGCACGGGTCTTGCCAACATCATGCAGGGCCGCGACATGGTCGAGGTCGCCAATCTGCTCGGCATCGAGGCGATGACCGGGCACTGGGAATTCACCTATGGCGAGCAGGCGCTGCGCGACAATCTCGAGCGCTTCAAGGGCGAGTTTCTGGCGCAGAACGTCTTCCTGACCGAGGAGGCCGCGTTCAACGACGCCCCCGCCTTCGACAAGGCGAGCGGGCGCGTGTTCAAGCCTTCGATGATCAAGGAACTCGGCGGCCATCGCGTTGCGATCATCGGCCAGGCCTTCCCCTATGTGCCGATCGCGCATCCCAAGCGGTTCACGCCGGACTGGACTTTTGGCATCCGCGAGGAGGAGTTGCAGAAGCATGTCGATGCCTTGCGCGGCACCGAGAAGGTCGATGCGGTCGTCCTGCTGTCGCACAACGGCATGGACGTCGATCTCAAGCTCGCGAGCCGCGTCACCGGCATCGACGTCATCCTCGGCGGCCATACCCATGATGCAATCCCGCAGCCAATCGCAGTGAAGAACGCCAGCGGCACGACGCTCGTCACCAATGCCGGCTCCAACGGAAAATTTCTGGGCGTCCTCGATCTCGCGCTCGACAAGGGCAAGGTCGGCGATGTCAGGTACCATCTGCTGCCGGTCTATTCCGAGCTGCTGAAGCCCGACCCTGGCATGGCCGAGCTGATCGGCCGGGTGCGCGCGCCGCATGTGACCGACTGGTCGGAGAAGATCGCAACGCCCGACCGCCTGCTGTATCGCCGCGACAATTTCGCCGGCCCCGTCGACGAGCTGATCTGCACCGCGCTACGCAGCGAGCTCGATGCCGAGATCGCGCTGTCGCCGGGCTTCCGCTGGGGCGTCACCGCACTGTCCGGCCAGCCGCTGACCATGGAGGATGTGCTCGCGGAAACCGCGATCACCTATCCCGAGACCTATGTGCAGGAGATGACCGGCGCCCAGATCAAGGAGGTGCTGGAAGACATCTGCGACAACCTCTTCAATCCCGACCCCTATTACCAGCAGGGCGGCGACATGGTGCGCGCCGGCGGGCTCAGCTACACCTGCACGCCGACCGATGCGGTCGGCAGCCGCATCTCCGAGCTGAAGCTCAATGGCGGCAAGGCGCTCAGCGCGAGCAACCGCTACAAGGTCGCGGGCTGGGCCTCGGTCAACGGCCAGCAGGGCGCACCGGTGTGGGATGTCGTCGCCAAATATCTGCGCTCGGGCCGGATGTTTCAGGAGCGGCTCGGCTCCGGCGTGACGCTGAAGGGCGTCGAGGGCAATCCAGGCATTGCAGGACAGGGATGATGCGATCGCAAATCTGCTGCGCGATGCTGCTGGCGGCGCTCGCCTTCGCCACGCCATGGGCCTCGGCACAGCAGGTGCCGCTCCAGGACAAGCCGTTCGCCGAGCACAAGATCGTGCTTCAGCTCTCCGACGGCGATGCGAAGAAGCATGCGCTGGTGCTGAGCGTCGCCAACAATCTCCTGAAGGCCTACGATCCCGACAAGGTCGCGATCGAGGTGGTGGCGTTCGGCCCCGGCATTGATCTCCTGTTCACCGGCAGCGAGCGCCGCAAGCAGGTCGAAAGCCTGATCGTGCAGGGCGTGCGCTTCGATATCTGCCTCAACACGGTCGACACGATCGAGCGGGAGACCGGACGACGGCCGGAGTTCATTCCGACTGCGACGCCGGTGCAGGTGGGCGTCGGGCAGATCCTGTTCCTGGCGGAGAATGGGTACACGGTGGTGCGGCCGTAGGGGTGCCCGGAGTCTGTGGCACGTCCCTGCAGCACACTCACCGTCATCGCCCGCGAAAGCGGGCGATCCAGTATTCCAGAGACAGCGAGGGGTACGGAGAAGCCGCGGCGTACTGGATTCCCCGCCTTCGCGGGGAATGACAGCGGTGGGTGGGGCGACACCATGGCGCGTCCCTGACGGCTCTCGGGCGCGCAATCCGGCTCTGCCGATCCGGCCCCGGCCCCATCACACAGAACAAAAATCTTCTAAATTTCACTCTCTACACAGTGAATTGCTTCTCTTTCCAGCCTCTGGCGTAGTAGAATCCTCGAAACCAGTTCCACGCCGGGTCTTGCCATGATCTTTCGCCAGCTCTTCGACAGCGTTTCGGGCACCTACAGCTATGTCCTCGCCAGCCGCCCCGGCGGCGAGGCGCTGATCCTCGATCCCGTGCTGGAGAAGGTCGACCGCTATTGCCAGCTGCTGCGCGAACTCGACCTCAAGCTGGTGAAAGCCGTCGACACCCATCTCCATGCCGACCACGTCACCGGCCTCGGTGAGCTCCGCGACCGCACCCATTGCATGACTGTGATGGGCGACCAGACCAAGGCCGACGTTGTGGCGATGCGGGTCGCCGACGGCGACAAGGTGACGATCGAGGGCCTGTCGCTCGACGTGATGTACACGCCCGGCCACACCGACGATTCCTACTCCTATCTGATGGGCGACCGCGTCTTCACCGGCGACACCCTTCTGATCCGCGGCACCGGCCGCACCGATTTCCAGAACGGCTCGTCGCGCGCGCAATACGAGTCGATCTTCAATCGCCTGCTCAAGCTGCCGGACGAGACGATGGTGTTCCCGGCGCATGACTACAAGGGCGACACCGTCTCCACCATCGGCGAGGAGAAGCGCTACAATCCGCGGCTCCAGGTGCGTTCGGTCGACGAATATATCGAGCTGATGGCGAACCTGAAGCTGCCCAATCCGAAGATGATGGACGTCGCGGTGCCCGCCAACATGCATGTCGGCCTGCATCAGGAGGAGCTGGAGAAAGAGGGCCGCGCAGTCAGCGCCGTCGAGGCGATCCGCTCGCTCGGCCGTCCCGATATCCTGCTGGTCGATCTGCGCGAGACCAATGAGCGGATGAAGCACGGCATGCTCGAAGGCGCGCTGCATACGCCCTATCCGTCCGTTGAAGACAGTCTGAAGCCCGGCGGCATGCTGCGCGAGGTCGCGGCCGCCACCGGCCGCCGCGTCGTGTTCTTCTGCGCCTTCGGCGAACGCTCGGCGATGGCTGTCGCCGCCGCCAAGGAAGCCGGCCTTTCCAACACCGCCCACATCGCCGGCGGCATCGATGCCTGGAAGAAGGCCGGCGGGCCTGTGGTGCACTGACGCCCCCTTCTTGCGGTAAGTCAGGAACCGCACATATTTTCGGGGTAGAAGCGGATGACGCATCACCATCCGGGATCACCCATGGCCAAGACTGGCAAGCCGGGCAAGCCGCCCAAAGTCGCTGATAACAAGCAAGCGGACGACAAGGCGAAGAAGCCCCCGCCTCCGCTCGACGACGACGATTGCGACGACGGCGACATCGCGACGCCGAAACGCGACCGCTACGGTTCGGATGACGAGCCGTTGTGAGTTGAAGCCTGCCCCACGAACGGTGCGTTCCCTCCCCCAGATCGCGGCGCCCCACCCGCGCTACCTGCCATGCGCCCGCGTTCATGGACAAATAACGGCTCTGCCCGATAGTTTGCGCGTCCCCTTTAGGACGTGAAACGGAACTGCAATGGTCGACGTTCTCGCCGCACCGCAACAAGGCAAGGCGGACAGCGCGCTGCGCACGCTGACCGGGATTTCGATCGCGCATTGGGTCAGCCATTTCCATCTGCTGGTCCTGCCGATGCTGTTTCCGTTCCTGAAGAGCCAGCTCGGCGTCGGCTATATCGAGCTCGGCTTCGCGCTCACCGTCTCTGCGGTCGTATCCGGCCTGACGCAGGCGCCGACAGGCTATCTCGTCGACCATTTTGGCGCGCGCAGAATCCTGCTGGGCGGGCTCGCGCTCGGCGGCTTCGCGCTGATCCTGCTCGGCCTGCACCTCAGCTATGCCTCGCTGATTGCCTGCGCGGTGCTGCTGGGTCTTGCCAACAGCGTCTACCACCCCGCCGACTACGCCATCCTAGCCGAGCATATGGACGAGGCGCGGATGGGCCGCGCCTTCTCGGTCCACACCTTTGCCGGCTATCTCGGCGGCGCCGTGGCGCCGGCGATCGTCGCGGCGCTCGTCACCGTCTCCGGCGGCACGGGTGCGCTGATCGCGTCGGGCGCGATCGCCATGCTGGTGGCCCTGCTGCTGGTCGTCATGAACATTCCCGATGCCGGCGCGCACAAGACCAAGCCGGGCAACGAAAACGCGCCGAAGCAGGCCGTGATCACGCCGGCGCTGATCACGCTCACCGCGCTGTTCATGCTGCTCAGCCTGTCGGTCGCCGGCATCAACAATTTCGGCGTGGTGGCGCTGATGAGCGGTTACGGCGCGTCCTACTCCGCCGCCAACGTCGCGCTCACCGCGTTCCTCGCCGCCAGCGCCGCAGGCGTGCTCGCCGGCGGCTTCCTCGCCGACCGCACCGCGCGCCACGGCTATGTCGCAGCCGCCTGCTTTGCCGCGAACGCAGCGATCGTGCTGCTGATCGCGCTGGTCACGCTGCCCGGCTGGATGCTGACCGCCGCGATGATGATGGCGGGCTTCCTCTCCGGCGTGATCGCGCCGTCGCGGGACATGCTGGTGCGCAATGCGGCGCCTCCGGGTGCGGCCGGCCGCGCCTTCGGCATCGTCTCCACCGGCTTCAATCTCGGCGGCATCGTCAGCCCGCTGCTGTTCGGCTGGATCATGGACCAGAGCGCGCCGCACTGGGTGTTCGGGGCGTCCGTGATCTTCATGGTCGCGACCGTGGTGCTGTCGCCGTTCACGGAGCGGAAGCCTGCCAAGGCGTAGCCAAGAATTCAGTCGTCGTCCCTGCTAAAAGCAGGGACCGATAACCACAGGGAGCCATCGTCGCGCGAAGCTGGTCACTCCGAGTCTTCGTGACACTACTCCCTGTGGTTATGGGTCCCGGATCTGCGCCTCGCTTGTCCGGGACGACGGATAGAGAAACGCAAAACAACAAACTGGGAAGAAACACCATGAGCACCCCTGATCTCGTGATCCGCGGCGGCACCGTCGCGGATGGAAGCGGCGGCGAATTGTTCGAGGCGGATGTCGCCATCACTGCCGGCAAGATCACCGAGGTCGGGAAGATCTCCGCGAAGGGACAGGAAGAGATCGACGCGCGCGGCAAGCTCGTCACGCCGGGCTTCGTCGACGTGCACACCCATTATGACGGCCAGGTCACCTGGAGCCAGGACATCACGCCGTCGTCGCAGAACGGCGTCACCACCGCGATCATGGGCAATTGCGGCGTCGGCTTCGCGCCGTGCAAGCCCGCCGACCACATCCGCCTGATCCAGCTGATGGAGGGCGTCGAGGATATTCCCGAGCCGGTGCTGAGCGCCGGCATTCCCTGGGCGTGGGAAAGCTTTCCGGACTACATGAACTGGCTGTCGAAGCGCGATTTCGACATCGACGTCGGCGCGCAGCTCCCGCATGCCGCGCTGCGCGTCTATGTCATGGGCGAACGCGGCGCGCGCCGCGATCCCTCGACCGCCGAGGACAACGCGGCAATGGCGAAGCTCGCGGGCGAGGCGGTGCGCTCGGGCGCGCTGGGCTTCTCGACCTCGCGCACGCTCAACCACCGCACCTCGACCGGCGATTTCACCCCGACGCTGAAGGCGGGCGAGGACGAGCTCACCGCGATTGCCGGCGCGATGCACAGCCAGGGCCGCAGCGTGCTGCAATTCGTGCTGGATCTCTCCACCCTCCACGAAGATCTGCCGATGATGCTGCGCGTGGCCGACAGCACCAAGTGCCCGATCTCGTTCTCGATCACGCAGAACGACAAGGCGCCAAACCGCTGGCGCCAGACGCTGGACGAGATCAACGCGGCGGCGAAGCGCGGCCTTTCCATTACCGCGCAGATCGCGGCGCGCCCGGTCGGACTGCTGCTCGGCCTCGAGCTGTCGCGCAATCCGTTCCAGACCCATCCGAGCTACAAGGCGATCGCGCATCTGCCGCTGAAGGAGCGGCTGGCGCGGCTGCATCAGCCGGACGTACGCAAGGCGATCCTGAGCGAGACGGCGACCGCGACCGACGATCCGCTGTTCTTCCGGCCCAACTACGACAAGATGTTCCTGCTCGGCGATCCCCCCGATTACGAGCAGCCGCCGGAGAACGCGCTCGGGCCACAGGCGCGCAAGCAGGGCCGCCAGCCGGAAGAGCTCGCCTACGAGGCGATGCTGTCGGATGGGGGCAAGGGCATGCTCTACGTGCCCTTCCTCAACTATGCCGACGGCAATCTCGATGCGACGCGGGAGATGCTGATCGATCCGCAATCGGTGCCGGGCCTCTCCGACGGCGGCGCGCATTGCGGCATCATCTGCGACGCGAGCTTCCCGACCTATCTGCTGACGCACTGGACGCGCGACCGCACGCGCGGCGAGAAGCTCACGATTCCCTTCGTGGTCGCCGCGCAGTCGCGCAAGACCGCGCTCTCGGTCGGCCTCACCGATCGCGGGCTCGTTGCTCCCGGCTATAAAGCCGATGTCAATGTGATCGACTACGACCGGCTGCATCTGCATCCGCCGAAGGTGCATTACGATCTGCCGGTCGGCGGGCGGCGGCTGTTGCAGGATGTCGACGGCTATGAGGCGACGATCGTGTCGGGCGTGGTGACGCGGCGGCGCGGTGAGGCCACGGGCAGGCGACCGGGGAAGTTGATCCGGGGTGCGCAGGGGATGCAGTAGCGGCGACAGCGCCTGAGGCGCGAGAACGCATCAACACTCTCAATGTCGTCCCCGCGAAAGCGGGGACCCATAACCACAGGGAGAAGTTGCCGCCCGAAGCTGGTAACTCCGAGTCTTCGTCAAACCACTCCCTGTGGTTATGGGTCCCGGATCAGCGCTCCGCTTCGCTACGCTTGTCCGGGACGACAGTTGTGGTTGTGGCCGGCAGCGTCGCCCCCTTACGTCGGCGACACCGCGCCCTTCAGCGCCGCGGCCTGCGGAGCCGCACCGCGGGTCAGCCTGGCCTTTTCCGTGTTCGGCCACAGCAGCAGCAGGCCGATGACGCCGGAGCCGACCATCACCACCGCGTTGATGGTGAAGCCGGTCAGGTAGCCGTCGACCATGTTGCCGGCGCGCTGGATCACGGCGCCCATCACGCTCGGCGCGATGATGCCCGACAGCGTGTAGAGCGCGCCGTAGATCGCGATGACCGCGCCGCGCTGCGACGCCGGGGTGAACTCGCCGAGCATCGGCGGGCAGACGACGTAGATGGCCCCGCACAGGCCGGAGCCGACGACGAGCAGCGCGATCTGCAGGCCAGCACCCTGCACATGCGCCATCATCGCCAGGATCAGGCCGCCGATGATCAGCGGCACCGAGCCGAGCACGCCGCGCGAGATGCGCGTCGTGTAGCCGCGCGCCATCATCACCTGCGAGACCCACCCCGTGAGGATGACGACGGTCGCGCCGAACACCCAGGGCAGGATCGAGACGTAGCCGGCCTGGCTCTGCGAGAAGCCCAGGCCCTTGACGATGAAGGGCGTGAACCAGGTGAGGCCGAGCGACAGCGCCCAATAGGCCCCGAAGGTCGCGATCACGCAGCCGAGGAAGGTGCGCGAGGTCAGCAGCTGCACATAAGGGATTTTCGGCTCGGTGACGGCGAGAACCTGCGTATCCTCGAGCGGGCCTTCCTTGCCGAACGTCAGCCAGGCGCAGACCCAGAGCAGGCCGACGACGCCAAGCGCGCCGAAGGCGTAGTGCCAGGAATGATTGACGATGACCCAGTTCAACGCCGGCACGGCGAGGATGACGCCGAAGGCCGAGCCTTGCGACAGGATCGCGGTCGGCAGCGTGCGCTTCTCGTCGGGGAACCATTTGTAGATGGCGTGGGCTGCGACCGAGAAGGCAGGTCCTTCGCCCGCGCCCAGCACGATGCGGCAGATCAGGAGCGTGGTGAACGAGACGGTGCCCACCATCGGGAACTGCGCCAGCGCCCAGATCACTGCCAGCGTCAGCAGCACCCAGCGCGTCGGCACCTTGTTGACGATGAAGCCGACCACGATGGCCGAGATCGAGAACAGGAAGAAGAACGAGGAGCCGAGCAGGCCGAATTGCTCGGCGTCGAGCTTCAAATCGGTCATGATCGGCACGCCGGCGAGACCGACGACGATCTTGTCCGCGAAGTTCACCACCATGAAGAGAAAGAGGAGAAAAGTGACGGTCCAGGCGCCCTTCGGCGTTGCCTTGGTTTCCCCTGCCGTCCTGCCCGCAACGTCGGGCGTTCCCTGAGCGCTCATCAATCTCCCCGTATGTCTTTTTGTCGGCACGTTTTTGATTTGGCCGTTTTGGGAGCTAACAACGGCTTCAAGGCCAACGCAACCCCGGCATTTCCACGGCAAGTGTGCTACGCAGCATTGAGTTAATTCCGTCCGGCGCATTGACCTTGCTGAGCATCCGAAACCTCTCAAAGACCTTCTCCTCGGCCGGCGAGCCGGTCCATGTGCTGCGTGGTGTCGACCTCGACCTCAAGGCCGGCGAGCGCGTCGCGCTGACCGGCGAGTCCGGCAGCGGCAAGAGCACGCTGTTGCACCTGATCGCGGGTCTGGATGCTGCGGACGACGGCTCGATCCGGCTTGAGGGTACCGAGGTCACCGAGCTCTCCGATGCGGGACGCGCGGGGCTGCGGCGCGACCGGATCGGCCTCGTGTTCCAGCAGTACAATTTGATCCCGAGCCTGTCGGTCGCGGACAATCTCGCCTTCCAGGCGCGGATCGCCGGCCGGCACGATGCGGCCTGGACCAGGGAGCTGGTCGAGCGGCTCGGGCTAGGCAATCTGCTCAAGCGTTATCCAGAGCAATTATCAGGCGGCCAGCAGCAGCGGGTCGCGATCGGCCGGGCGCTGGCGACAAAGCCATCACTGCTGCTCGCGGACGAGCCGACCGGCAATCTCGACGAGGATACCGCCGACGACGTGCTGGCGCTGACGCGCGACCTCGTCACGCGCACCGGCTGCGGCTTCCTGATGGTGACGCACAGCCTGCATCTGGCCGGCACGCTCGACCGCCACGTGACCTTGCACGCGGGGCGGATCGCATGAGGCGCGCGCTGTGGGTCCTCGCGGTGCTGCTGAGCCATTGGCGACGGCACAAGATGCAGTTCGCGACGCTCCTGATCGGGCTGATCGCGGCGACCGCACTGTGGAGCGGCGTGCAGGCGATCAATCAGCAGGCCCGCAATGCCTATGACCGCGCGGCAGCGACGTTCGGCGGCGTGCGCACGGCGATGCTGGTGGCGCCTGATGCAGCGACCTTTTCGCAGGAGCTGTTCATAAAACTCCGCCGCGCGGGCTGGCCAGTCTCGCCGGTGCTGGAAGGCCGCGTCCAGGTTAACGGGCGTTCGGTGCGGCTGCTCGGCATCGAGCCGGTGACGATGCCGGCCGATGTCGGCAATGCGCCGCGCCTCGGCGCCTCGGATTTGAGCAGTTTTGTTGCGCCGCCCGGCCAGACATTGGTGGCGCGGGAGACGCTGAGCGATCTGCAGGAACAGGAAGGCGCGGCACCGCCGATCAGCAGCGGCGCAAAACTGCCGCCGCTGCACGTGCTACCGCAGCTCGTGCCCGACGTGCTCGTCGTCGACATCGGCGTGGCGCAGCGGCTGCTGAACAAGCCGGACCAGGTGTCGCGGCTTTTGATCGGCAAGCCGAAGGGCAAGCCGGCGCCGCTGGCCAGTATCGTTGGCGGGCAGTTGCAGCGGGTCGAGCCGAACGCAGAGACGGAGCTGGAGCGCCTCACCGACAGCTTCCACCTCAACCTCACCGCCTTCGGTCTGCTGTCCTTCTTCGTCGGTCTCTTCATCGTCAATTCGGCCGTCGGCCTCGCCTTCGAGCAGCGGCTGCCGATGCTGCGCACGTTGCGGGCCTGCGGTGCCTCGGCACTGCTGGTCAACACGGTGCTGGTGGTCGAGCTGGTGGCGCTGGCGCTGGTCGCCGGGCTGATCGGGCTCGTCTGCGGCTATTTCATCGCGGCCGCGCTGTTGCCCGACGTCGCGGCGTCGCTGCGCGGTCTGTATGGCGCGCAGATCCCGGGACAGCTCACACTGCGCTCCGAATGGTGGCTTGCCGGCATCGGCATCAGCATTGCGGGTGCACTCGTGGCCGCCGCGACCAGCCTGATCAAGGCGATCAGGATGCCGGTGCTGGCGACCGCGCAGCCGTACGCCTGGCAGCAGCGGCAGCGCCGCTGGTTGATCCTGCAGAGCGGCGCGGCCTGCGCCGTGTTTGCGGTCGCGCTATTGCTGCTGCACTACGGACAATCGCTGATTGCGGGATTCGGCGTGCTCGGGGCGCTGATGCTGGGCGCCGCGCTGATCCTGCCGGCATTCCTCGAGATCATCCTGCTCGTGGGCCAGCGCTGGGCGAAAGGACCGATCGCGCTGTGGTTCTGGGCTGACAGCCGGCAACAGCTCTCCGGCTTGTCGCTGGCCCTGATGGCGCTGCTGCTCGCGCTGGCCGTCAATGTCGGGGTGTCCACCATGGTGGAGACCTTCAGCCGCACCTTCGTCGGCTGGCTCAACGGGCGGCTTGCCGCCGACGTCTACATCAGCGCCTCCGACAATGCGCAAGGCGTTGCGATCCGGAGCTGGCTGAAGGAGCGCAGCGACGTGCAGGCGATCCTGTCGGGCGGACGCGCCGATACGCAGGTTCAGGGGCAGCCGGTGGAGCTGCTCGGCCTGCCCGATCACGCGCTCTATCGCGAACGCTGGCCGCTGCTGGAGACCGCGCCGCGCGCCTGGACCCAGCTCGTGCCCGGCAATGCCGCCTTCATCAGCGAGCAGCTGAGCCGCCGCCTCAACGTCCGCGTCGGCGATGTCATCGAGGTGCCGGCGCCGGGCGGCACCTGGGAGCTCGACATCGCCGGCATCTATGCCGACTACGGCAACCCCAAGGGGCAGCTCGCCGTCAACGTCGCGGCGCTGATCCGGCACTTTCCGCAGACGCCGCAGACGCGGATCGGCCTGATCGTCGCGAAGGAAAATATCCCCGGCCTGATCGCGGCGTTGCAGAAGCAATTCGCGCTCGACGACCGCAGCGTCGCGGATCAGGCAACAGTGAAGGCGGAATCGATCCGGATCTTCAACCGCACCTTTGCGGTAACGTCGACGCTGAATGCCTTCACGCTAGGCGTTGCCGGCATTGCGCTCTTGACCAGCCTGTTGACGCTTGCAAATTCCCGCCTGCCGCAGCTCGCGCCGCTGTGGGCGATCGGCATCACCCGGCCGCGCCTTGCCACGATCGAACTGACCAAGACATTGTCGGTTGCGCTGTTCACCTCGCTGCTGGCCGTGCCGCTCGGATTGCTGGTGGCTTGGTGTCTGATCGCGATCGTCAATGTGAAGGCGTTCGGCTGGCGGCTGCCGTTCCACGTGTTTCCGCTGCAGCTGGTGGAGCTGGTCGCGGTCGCGCTGATCGCGTCGCTGCTTGCCGCGCTGCTGCCGATGATCCGACTGGCGCGGATGCAGCCGGCGAGCCTCGTCAAGGTGTTTGCCAATGAGCGCTGATAAAATCACGCGGCGCGCCTTTGCCGGCGGCATCGCCGCACTCGCGGCTGCCCGCCGCGCTGGCGCGCAGGGCTATGCCGGGCTCGGCGAGACCGCCGACGGCTTTGCGAAGGTGACGCCGGGAAAGACGTTCAGCTTCCCTGCCGATCACGGCCCGCATCCGGAGTTCCGGATCGAATGGTGGTATCTCACGGCGAACCTCGTCGATAGCAGCGGCGCGGCTTGCGGCCTACAATTTACGCTGTTCCGCCAGGCCGCGCAGCCGGGCCCGCAAGGCGAGGGCTGGGCCAATCAGCAGATCTGGATGGCGCATGCGGCGGTGACGCGCGCCGACACCCACCGCTTCAACGAGGTGTTTTCGCGCGGCGGCATTGGACAGGCCGGCGTCACCGCAAAGCCATTTGCGGCATGGATCGACGATTGGGAGATGAAAGGGTCCGAGCGCACCGACGATTGCACGTTGGCGCCGCTGACGCTGAGGGCTTCGGGCACCGATTTCAGTTATTCGCTCACACTGCAGGCCGATCGTCCCGTGGTGCTGCAGGGCGATCACGGCTACAGCCGCAAGTCCGAGCGCGGGCAGGCGTCCTACTATTACAGCCAGCCGTTCTACCGCGCCCGCGGCAGCCTCACGATCGACGACAAATCCGTCGAAGTCTCGGGCCAGGCCTGGATGGACCGCGAGTGGAGCAGCCAGCCGCTCGATGCCGACCAGACCGGCTGGGACTGGCTGTCGCTACATCTCGCATCCGGCGACAAGCTGATGCTGTACCGGCTGCGCCAGAAGGATGGCCAGGACTATCCGTTCGGCAACTGGATCAGCGCTGCGGGCGACACGCAGATGATCGCGGGTGGCGATATCCAGATGAGTCCGAAAGCGACCGCCGAGATCGCGGGGCGCAAGCTGCCGGTGGAGTGGCAGATCGCGATCCCCTCACGATCATTTTCGATTGCCTGCAAGCCGCTTAATCCAAAAGCCTGGATGGGGACCGGTTTCTCCTATTGGGAAGGGCCGATCAGCTTTGCCGGCACGCATGACGGCGTTGGCTATCTCGAGCTGACCGGCTATTGAAGCGCGACCTCCTCAAAAGGATCCGCAATGTATCATCTCACCGCCCTCGTCACGCTGCTGGCGATCGCATTTTACATGTTCACCTGCATCAACGTCTCGCGCTCGCGCACCAAGACCGGTGTCAAGGTGCCGGCGATGTCGGGCCACCCGGATTTCGAGCGCGCCTTCCGCATCCAGGCGAACACGCTGGAATGGATGCCGGTCTTCCTGCCGGCGCTCTGGCTGTTCGCGATCTATATCGGCGACGCCATTGCAGCGGGAATCGGCGCGGTTTGGATCATCGGCCGCATCGTCTACTTCATCGGTTATTCGCGGGCGGCGGCAAAGCGCGGCCCGGGCTTTGCGATCCAGGGCATTGCGGCGATTGCGCTGTGGGCGGGGGCATTGGGGGCGGTGGTGTTGCGGATGGTGTGAGGGGCGGCGGCCACAAACTCCGCCGTCGTCCCGGACAAGCGCAGCGAAGCGGAGCGCCGATCCGGGACCCATACCCACAGGGAATAGTTTGGCGAAGGCTCGGAGTGGGCATCTCGCACCACACTTCTCCCTGGGGTTATGGGTCCCCTGAGTTCACAAACGAAGTGCAACACTTCCTCGAGGAGGTGTTGCCATGGGGCGGAGTTACGAGCAGCTATCCCTTGACGATCGATGCA
>NZ_JADPIU010000037.1:0-15147 GCF_023073075.1 Bradyrhizobium sp. 61
GGCGCTGCAACGGCACCTTGAACTCGGTGTCCTCGTTGCGGCGGGAGATCTCCAGCAGCTGGTTGCGGGTCAGGACCAGCTCGGAGACCATGGTCATCAAATGCTCCAGCGTATCCACGTTGACGCGGATCGACTGGTTGGCAATGCGGTCGCCCTCGGCGGCGCCCTCGTCGGCCATCGACTTCTTCGGCGCGGCCTTCTCCTTGGCGGGCTTCGCAGCTTCCTTGGCGGCGGGCGCCGGAGCTTCAGCAGCCGGCGCGGGCTCGGCCTTGACGACGGGGGCCGGCGCTTCGATCGCGGTCTCGCGGAAGGCGCGCTCGAGCTCGTCGAGCGAGACTTCGCCCGGACGCAACGGGCGCTCCAGGGTCTGATCGATCAGCGAGCCCTGCGTCATCTCCTTTGCGGGCGCAGGCGCAGCAGCAACAGGGGCTTCAGGCGCCAGTGGCGGAGATTCGGCGACAGGAGCAACAGCACCTGCGGCCATTGCCGCCATGCCCTGCTCGACCATCGCCTCGAGCTTATCGATGAGATCGCGGTCGGTGCCCTCGGGCTCGGCTTCGGTCGCCTCGAGGCCGGCGAGGATCTCCTTGATGCGGTCGATCGAGGACAGGATCACCGTCACGGCGCCGGCCGTCACCGGCATGCCGTCACGGAATTTGCTCATCAGCGTCTCGCCGGCATGCGCCAGCGCTTCGAGCCGCGGCAGACCGAGGAAGCCGCACGTGCCCTTGATGGTGTGGACCAGGCGGAAGATGTTATCCAGGATCTTGGCGTTGTTCGGCTCCTGCTCGAACTTCACCAACTGATTGTCGACGGTGTCCAGGCTCTCGCTGGTCTCCGTCAAAAACTCCCGCAACAGATCATCCATGAGCTACGCCTTACTGAGCGGGACTTCGACGCCTGGGCCGCACCTGGAGTTCGGCGGAGGTCCGCGCCTGGATCGTTAGACAACCCCTTTCACGGTCCCGTTAATTTCAGCCTCCGTGCTAATACGGATATTGAAGACAAGTTTGCGCTTCGAGACCTGCAATAGCGTCTTTCGGCAAAAGCGGCGCCGCATCTCACGCGACAGACGCGATAGGTAAACGCTCCGATAACAACACTGCGACGTATGCGAAAAATCCTGCTCGCGAAGGACGATATGCACGGGCCGCGCGAATTGAATCAAATCACGCGCAATCAGAATCGCTCACACCGCCGCCCGCTGCTCGCCTGCTCAATGCGCAACAGCTGCGCTTGCGGTAAACGAACGCTTATTTCGCGGCCGCCGCGATTGCTGCCGCGCTAACCCAATTGCGGAGACAGCACGATGCTCCGCGAGACAATCCTTGATGGCAGCGAGTAACGCATCCGGTGTAAACGGCTTGCGAAGGCAACGCGCAGCGCCGAGCTCCAGCGCCATCCGGAGGAAGTCGGGCGCGGGCGCGTTCAAATTTGCGAAGGCGTAGCCGGACATCGCAATCAGCGGAATGGCCGGCGCGTGCTCGTGGAAGATCCGAATCGACTCGAACCCCCGCATATGCGGCATGAAGATGTCGATCATCATCAGATCGACCTGTTCGTTCTCGAGAGCGCGGAGGTCGGCTTCTCCTCCGTCGGCCATCGTCACCCGGAAATGATTCCGCTGCAGATAGATCTCGATGGCCATGCACACCATCGGGTCGTCGTCGACAACGAGAATATGGTGCAGATCCGCCGGGCCCGCTTGAGCTTCCCGTCTCGACGATTCAAAAATCAAACCGTGGGGAACGCCGTCCTCTGGCTGGGGTCGAAACATTGATGGCCGGAAGCGTCACCGGTCCTGTCGGGAAATCACGGGCAGGTGCGGCAGTCGCGGCGTAGCGAAGCCGCGCAGACCAGTCCCGCATGGATGGAAATGCGCGCTTGATGGGGAAGCCGCAGGTGTCGGTCGGCGTCCGATGGCGGCGCGGATGCGATGCTAGCGGCTCACGACAGCCCCCTTGCCGCTTTTTCCTGCCGCCCCGCATAAGACGGACGCCCCTAATTAACGCGCGAATCAGCGTGCGTTTCTCAATTTCCGCCGCAAATGCCGCAGCCTGTCTGCCCCCCAACGGGTATATGGACGGCCCCACAACCTTTACAATATGTTTTGGTCGTCGTGCAACTGGATGACGCACAGGGCGCGGCGGCCGATCGTCCTAATGAACGCGCCGGATTGACCTGCATGACCGCGAGCGGCCACCCGTCCAACCAGTTGCTGCAAATGCTCGGCGCGGCGGATTTCGATCTGCTGCGCCCCCATCTTGCGACAGTCGAAATGGTCAGGGAATCTGTCTTGGCCGAGGCAGGCGCCGGGCTGCGACATGTCTACTTCCCGCACGGCGGATCCGTTTCGATCACGGTGGGTCTCTCCGAGGGACAGATGATCGAGGTCGCGATGCTGGGCCGCGACAGCGCCGTCGGCGCCGGCGCCGCCCTTGCCGACGGCATCGCTCCGACGGATGCCGCCGTGCTCTTCCCCGGGACTGCGTCCGTGCTCGAAATCGCGGCCTTCCGGGCGGTGGCGGCCGCAAGCGCGCAGTTTCGCGGCCTGATGATCCGCCACGAGCAGGCGCTGCTCGCGCACGCGCAGCAATCGGTGCTGTGCAATACGGTGCACCCGGTCGAAGCGCGGCTGGCGCGCTGGCTCCTGCGTGCCCGCGACCTGTCCGATAGCAAGTTCCTTCCGCTGACACAGGAGACGCTGGCGCAGATGATGGGCGTACGGCGCAACGCGATTTCCCTCGTCGCAAATGCGCTCCAGCGCGCCGGCATCATTCACTACACCCGCGGCCAGATCGAGATCGTCGACGAGCGCGCATTGGAGACGAGGTCCTGCGACTGCTATGCGGCGGTGAAGGGCTGCCACGCCCGCCTGCTGGGAGCCCCGCGGTGAAGATAGCCCGGCGCAACCGGCCTGCTGCATGCCGGTGTGCACACAGTGCAGCAGAGGCGCCGTCGCAACCGGACATCTTGTCCCAATTGCCAATATATCCCGACGAGAACATGATCAAACTTATCCGTGCAGCGAGCAGCCCGTTCGCTTCGAGTTCGGGGGCTGATGAGACGGAGGCAGTCTTGGAAACGATGGCGCGCCCATCCAACGGTTTCCTGTCCGCACTGTCGGCGGAGGATTACGAATTGATCCGCCCGCATTTGCGCATGATCGATCTGCCGCACGAAGCGATCCTGGTGGAGACCGGCGAAACGCTCAAGCGCGCCTACTTCCCCCACCGCGGCGTCATCTCGCTGGTGGTGAAACTCGCCAAGGGCGAGCATGTGCAGGTCGCCATGGTCGGCCGCGACAGCCTGCTCGGAACGCTCTCGACCATGGGCGATGCCTGCGCGCTGAACACGGCAATCGTGCTGGTCCCCGGTGCCGCCTCCGTGATGGACCTCGACCGGCTGCGCGACGCGGCCGACCAGAGCAGCACCTTGCGGACGCTGCTCACCCGTCACGGGCTGGCCGTCTACGCACAGGTCCAGCAGACCGCGGGCTGCAACGCCGCCCATCCGGTGGAATCGCGGCTGTCGCGTTGCCTGCTGCACACCCATGACCTGTCAGGCGATTACCGGCTGCTGCTGACCCAGGAGGCGATGGCGCAGATGATCGGGGCGCGCCGCAACAGCGTGTCGCTGGTCGCCAATACGTTGCAGCACGCCAATTTCATCCACTACAGCCGCGGGCACATCCAGATCCTCAACCTGGACGGCCTGCGCCAGACGGCGTGCGAATGCTACGCCACCGTGAAGGCCCAGTACGACCGGCTGCTCGGCCCGCGCTGACCGGCGCCTTGGTAAACCGGCGGCTAACGCCGGCCTGCAAACACGGATCGTCCTGCTACCGGAACTGAAATTCGGATGCCCTAGACACGGGGCATGCCTCGCGCCGTACAGGCCGCGCGGCAGACGAACCGTGACCAGGACAGGCCAAAGCCATGTTTGAAGTGACCGCCGCGCCGATGCCAAAAGCGCTCGATGCTGCGCCCGCGCGCGAGCCGGGTGCGTACGAAGCGCTGGTGCGGGAGATCGGCGAGGACGGGGCCTGTGAAGTCCGTGACGTGTTCTGGAGCGAGACCTGCGCGCGCCTGCAGCTGTTCCGCACGCTCTCGCTCGCGCGGCACCTCGCCAGGATCACCCGCGAAGCGCATTCGCTGAAGAGCGCGGCCGGAACGTTCGGCTATGTCAGGCTTGCGGCGCTGGCGCTGCGGCTGGAGCAGACCGCGGAGACGCTTGGCGAGGCCGAATTCCACGGTCTCCTCGACCTGATGGATGCCGCCTACGCCGCCGCGCGCGCACAGGAGCCGCAGGGTTAGAAAGGCGCGTGCAAAGCCCGCCGTACTTCTACGGTTAGCGATTTTCACAGATGGCTAATCATAGGTGGCGATAGTCGCCGGAAACCAGGAGGGTTTCCATGTTCACCTATGAGACTGCGGATCAGAAAGAGGTCCGTCGCTTCCGCATCGCACAGTTCAACGGCAGGACGGCGACGGTGAAGGCTGGCGAGGCGACGGTGACTGGTTTCGTTCGCTCGGTGCTGGAGCAGGAATCGAGCATGCCGCCGCGCTGGACCATCACGATCATTCCGAGCACGCCGAAGGAAGAGCCCAAGTCGCTGCGGCCGCCGTCGCGGGTACGCCCTTTCGCCGAGGATTATCTCTGAACCCATCGGGTCCCCAGGCCATTCTCAGGCTTGATCGCCCGCCTGGCGGCGCAGGACAGAACCTCAATCGATCGAATGCAGCAGCGCCGCACGGACGAGGTCCGCGGTGTTGCGCGCGCCGAGCTTGCGCATCGCCTCGGCGCGATGGCTCTCGAACGTGCGCGGGCTGATCTGCATCCGCAGCGCGCCCTGCTTGTTCGAGTAGCCCTCGCTGATCAGCCTCAGCACCTCGCGTTCGCGCTTGGTCAGCCGCTTCTGGCCCGACAGGCCCAGCAACTCGGTGCTCGGCACACGCTGCGCTTGCTGTGCGCGGGCGGCGTTCAATTCGGCGCCCTCGGTCCTGGACTGGATCGGCAGGGCATCCCTATGAGGGCCGGCAAGCTGCTTGACCACGCCGCAAACGCGTTCGGTCTGCGCCAGCGCATTCTCCACCACGCGCTGCAAATAGGCCCGATCGGCCGTAACCGGCGCGAGCTGGTCGCTGTGGTGCTTGATCTCGCCCATGTAGAGCAGGAGCGCGGTCAGGGGGCCGTTGAGCTCGCGGGCGATGGCGCTGGCCATCTCGTCGGCGGCCTTGGCGCGGACCGCGTTCAGGCGGGCGAAATCGAGCTCTTCGGTCGGAGCAGAGCTGCTTTCGAACCATTCCGACGGCCGCGAATCGGTGGCCGTATCGTTCTGTGACCCCATGTGACTCGTTTAGCGGAACCGAGGCCGGTCTGTGGTTAACTTTTTGCTCCGTAAGACTACGGTAATTTTGGCAGTTTTGTGCTGAAATACCGGCGCAGGCACAATTTATGCTTGAGTACCCACGCGATCGACCACGCGTAGGTTGAGGTTTTCGCCCAAAACTTGAGCAGACGACGAAATGCCTCCTTAACCAACGCTCCCCAGCGGGCGCCCGCGCCTCCCGGTTTTTACGGATAAATTAACAATGACTTGCTTCTCTTAGTCACGATTGAGAGCGCGCAAATGCCTCCACGCATGAGGCCGGTAGGCCTGCGGGAAACGCTGCGGAAGATTGCGTGCCATGAACGAGATCGATCGGCTGTCCGAGTTCTTGCAGAGGCTGACGCCGCTCTCGCGCAGCTGTCTGCTCAGCGAGCTCGAGCGGCTCGAACTGTGCGGCATCGACATGCCGGGCTCGTCCGACATCCAGGCGAAGTTGCGCGCCGAGTTCCGCAAGGACGGATCGACCCAGGCACGCGCCACCAGTCCCTCGCGCTATTTCTTCGCGCCGCTCGAACTGCTCCTGATCGACGGCGCACCCGAGCATGCCAATGCGGGGCGGATCTCACGCAACACGCTCACGCCCATCTGGGAGTGGATCTGCCGCGACCTGCTGCCGACCATGGCGCGCGACTACATCAAGGCGATCAACGACCAGGTCACCGCCAACAACCCGAAGGAAGTGCTGAAAACCGCGTCGATCTTCCAGACCAAGGTCCTCAAGGTCCTCGAGAACACCCTCGCATCGGCGGAGAGCACCGAGTTCGCACGCGCCAAGCTCACGCAATACACGGCCTCGCGCACCGCCTTCGACGACGTGAGGAAAATGCAGCAGGTGCTGCGCGCCGGCGACGCGCTGCCGAAGTTCAACGAAAAGCTGCCTGAGAAGATCGCGAAATTCGACGACGGCCAGGTTGCCCAGATCACTGCGCGACTCGATGTCTTCAAGAAGTCCCACCCGGACGCGCTGCCCTTTGCGCTGGCGCTGGTGGCAAGGCGCCTGAAGACGTCCTGGGAGCTGGTGCGCCTTGCCACCAGGACCGCCGCGAGCAAGAGCGTGGCTGACGTCGCCGCCACGCCCTATGCCTGCGTCGTTCCCATGGTGCTCGACCGGCTCGACGACAAGCGGCTCGCCCTGCGGGTCGCGCTCAAGCACAACCGCGTGCTGGTCGCGCGCGACCTGCTGGCCGACATCTACGACACCGAATATGCGCTCAAGGTCCGCATCGACGGCATCGAGGGTTGCGAATGGGGTATCCGGCTCCAGCAATTGATGGATGCGATCGCGGCGCTGGTGTCCGCCGAGGTGAGCCGTTTCCCCTCCAATGTCGGCCACATTCTCGGCTCGCGCCGGCTGCGCAGCCACGACACGCTCGGCGGCAAGCTGTCCTATCTGGCCTGGAAGGGACGCGACGCCGTGCAGGACGGCGCAGCGGCGTTTCGCAAATTGATCGGGCAAACCTGATATTGCGGCGCGGCTACTCCGCCCGCGGCAGGCACAGGAAGCGATCGGTAAATCGCCCTGACAGAACGAATCTGAACCACCAATACATCAATCGCCGCGTCGTCATTGCTGTAATCCTCGACAGCCCACCACCGGCTGCCCACAGCAATAGCGCAGGTGCAGCAAGACACATGTGATGTGCTTCACATTTGCGCCGGCGCAGCCGGCCGCGTTGTCGCAGAACTGTCACGCGTAAACCATGGAACATGCGCGCATCGCGTGAAAATGAACTCTCCCATCGCTGCCATCGCGTCGATCCTGCGATGCACCGCAAGAGCGACGGGACGGAGGTTGCGATGAGATCGAACCGGCGGACATCGACGATGGCGGCATTGCACGCGAGCGCCAGCGCCGCGCGAAACGCGAGCGGTTCGTAGCGCGTTGAACGAGCTGAATGCGCAGCTCGACAAGCACGGATTCTACTAGGCGTTTCCCGTCCTGAGTCGCGGTCGCGAGCTGGTACTGCATGACCCGGCACGCCACGGCCACAGGCAATTGAGGCGTCCATTATTCAATTGGGCGAAGTGCGCGCGACCTCGTCCGATTACAGGACAGCGCGCGTGTCCGCAGCCAAGCCGCGTCTTGCAAAAATTGCGCGGGATTGCCGCACGCCCGCGCGCGACGCGCGGGCAGACGTAAAAACTTCTGGAAGAAGATCCAGACAATTTTAGACGTGATGCGGGCTTTAACGTTACCCAGATAATTCAACAGTCGACTGAAGCTCTCCATATTTGAAACTGCTCCCATCGCTAACACCTGTCGCGGAACGGGAGTGGTTTGCGATGAACGATGAACTTGTTGAGCTCGCCGGACGGAGGCCCAAAACCTTCGGACGGCGAAAGGTAACGCCGCGCGCATGCGTTGCAGACGGCAAGCGCCATCTGCGCGCATTCCTCGCCGAGGTGCTGGAGGATCTTGGTTTCGTCACCAGCGAATGCGCCAGCGCGGACGAGCTGCAGACCGTGCTGACCCGCGAGTTGCCGGACCTGATCCTGCTCGGCATCGCCGCCGACGGCATCGAGCCCGGCACGTTTCTGGAGACGCTGGTGCACGAGGCCTTCGACGGCAAGGTTCTCGCCGTCGGCGCCCGCGAGTCCATCATCGTCAGGGCCGTGCAGCAGGTCGGCGAGGAATACGGCCTCGCGATGCTGCCGCCACTGACCACGCCGTTTGCCGCGGAGACGCTGCGCGAGCGCGTCGCGATGCTGCTGCCGGACGAGCCGGCGCCGAGCCCGGCCGTGTATGTCGGCGAGGCCCTTCACGCCGGCTGGCTCGAGCTCTGGTACCAGCCCAAGATCGACGCGCGCACCTTGGTCCGCAGCGGCGCCGAGGCGCTGGTGCGGATGCGGCATCCGACCTGGGGCGTGGTGCCGCCCGCCTACTTCATCCCCGAAGAGCACGATCCGCATTTGCGCGAGCTCTCGGAGTTCGTGATCGAGCGCGCCTTGCAGGACTGGCACTATCTCCTGGAGCAGCAGAGCCCGGTCGATCTCTCGATCAACCTGCCGACGTCGTATCTGAAGGAGCCGCTCGCCGTGCGTGATCTCTGCCGCCGCATGCCGACGCATCCGGCCTTCGGCGGGCTGACGATCGAGATCGACAGCGAGGAGGCGATCCGCGATCTCGCATTCCTCGTCGAGGTCGCCCGCGAGGTGCGCCTGCACAATATCGGCCTGTCGATCGACAATCTCGGCGCCAACTGGCCGTCACTGATGGATCTGGACAAGATTCCCTTCATCAAGCTGAAGGCCGACCGGCACTTCGTCACCGGCAGCGGCAGCGATCGGCTGAAGCGCACGGTGTGCCGTCACATCGTCGAGCTCGCCCACGGCTACGGCGCGCGCACTGTGGCCGAAGGCGTCGAGAGCCGCGCCGACCTCGTTGCCGCCAACGAGCTCGGCTTCGACCTCGTACAGGGTTTTCTGTTCGGCAAGCCGATGCCGCTGAAGAAGTTTGCCCGGAGCGCGCTGACGCGGACGGTGATGGGGCAGGCGTGAGGCACAGGCCTCACGCCAACCGCCGCGCGAAGAAGAAGACGCACACGACCACGAGCGCGGTCGCTGCGATCACCCCATGAAGGACAGAGCTTTCCTAGCGACAGACCCAGGCGCCATTGACCAGCACGCGGGCGCACGTTGGTGCCGCGACAGCGGCGCCTACGGCCGCTCCACCGACTACGGCGCGGCGCGTCGTTCGCCGCGCGACGCCGGCGACACTCACCGGGGTCGCTGGTCGCCCTACGCGGGCCTGTGCGCTCTGAACCGAGAATGAAAGACCATCCTCTTCCGACCACTGCACCGAGCCCATGGCTGCGCAGGCAATAACGGCGCCGGCTAGCCAAAATTTGGTTCCGTGTCGCATGACGTGCTCCTTCCCTTGCTTTCTGCGGATTTCTGTCAGTCGCGTGAGGATGCCGATCACCGTCCCATCAGCGAAACGAGCAGACCAGCCAGGCGGATGCTGTCACTGTGATCGCGAAACAGGTACGCGATGCACCGGGGAGATAACTCTCCCGTCCAGTGCGACACTGCGAGCAAGAACCGACGTTGATCTAGATCAACGTTGACGGTCGCATAACGACCGCGCCAGGCGATGGTCGCGGGCCAATGACCTGATGGAAGCGCGTTCGATCAAGGTCACCAACTTCAGACCCTGGTCGGGAACTGCGATGCACCGCCTCAGGCATATCGCCGCGCGAAGAAGACGCAGACGACCACGAGCGCGGTCGCGGCGATCATGCTCCATGCGACCGGCTCGTGCAGCAGGAAGCCGGCGAGCGCGAGACCGAAGAACGGCTGGAGCTGCTGCAACTGACCGACGCGGGCAATGCCGCCGACCGCAAGGCCCCGGTACCAGAAGATGAAGCCGACGAACATGCTGAAGACGGAGACGTAGGCGAGCCCGATCCAGGCGGGCACGCCGACGCCGCTCCACGTCAACGGCCATGTCAGGATCGCGACCGGCACCATCAGCGGCAGCGCGAGCAGCAGCGCCCAGGAGATCACCTGCCAGCCGCCGAGGCGGCGCGACAGCGCGGCGCCTTCGGCATAACCGAGCCCGCACAGCACGATGGCCGCGACCATCAGGAGATCGCCGGTGAGCGAGGCCGAGCCGTCGTTCGACAGGGCAAAGCCCGCGACCGTGGCGCTGCCCAGGACAGCGAACAGCCAGAACAGCGGCTGCGGTCGCTCGCCACCGCGCAGCACCGCGAAGATCGCCGTCGACAGCGGCAAGAGCCCGATGAAGACGATCGAATGCGCGGAGGTGATATGCTGGAGCGCGAGCGCCGTCAGCAGGGGGAAGCCGACCACGACGCCGATGGAGACGATGGTGAGCGAGACAAGATCCTTCCGCTGGGGCCACGCCTGGCGGAGCAGGAAGAGCACGGCCACACCGATCAGGGCCGCGATGACCGCGCGCGCCGACGTCAAGAACAGCGCGGAGAAGCCGCCGACCGCCACGCGGGTCGCCGGCAACGAGCCGCTGAAGATGATGACGCCGAGAAGCCCGTTGCCCCAACCACTGCCTGCAGATTGCATGTCCGTCTCACTTCCTGGGTCACGATCATCGGCCGTCGCCGGTGGCGAGACCAGCAACAATCTAGTACAATCTGGCAAAACTGTATGGATATGGAAGGTAATACACCTTGGGCGGCGAGGCGCAGACGAAGGGACGGGGCGGGACGCGGACCAGCGACGTGATGGGCGCGATCCGCGCCAAGGTCGCGGCCCGCGCACTCGGTGCCGGCGACCGCCTGCCGTCGATCCGCAGCCTTGCCGCGACAATGGGTGTTTCGCCGTCCACCGTCGTCGAAGCCTATGATCGGCTGGCCGCCGACGGCCTGATCCGCGCCCGCCGCGGCTCGGGCTTCTATGTCTCATCGGCCGTCACCCCGCCGCTGGCGCTGACCGAAGTCGAGCCCCGCCGCGACCGGGCCGTGGACCCGTTCTGGGTGTCGCGACAATCGCTCGACACCGACGATGCCGTGCCAAAACCCGGCTGCGGCTGGCTGCCGCCGGAGTGGATGCCGGAGGCGGCCTTGCGCCGCGCCACCCGTGCGCTTGCCCGCACCGATGCAAGCGTTTTGACCAATTACGGCAGCACGAGCGGCTCCCCTGCCCTGCGCCGGCTGCTGCTCGCGCGCCTCGCCGAAGACGCGATCGAGGCCTCGATCAACCAGTTGATGCTGACCGGTTCAGGCACTCAGGCGACCGACCTGATCTGCCGCTTCCTGCTCCGTCCCGGCGACACCGTGCTGGTCGACGATCCCTGCTACTTCAATTTTCGCGCGCTGCTGCGAGCGCATCAGGCGAAGATCGTCAGCGTGCCCTACACGCCGTCGGGCCCCGATGTCGCGCGCGTCGAGCAGATCCTCGCGGCTGAGCGGCCGCGGCTCTACATCACCAATTCAGCGCTGCACAATCCGACCGGCGCGACGATCTCGCTTCAGACCGCGCACCGGCTTCTGACTGCGGCCACGACGCACGACCTCACCATCATCGAGGACGACATCTTCGGCGACTTCGAACCGGAGCGCTCGCCGCGCCTTGCCGCGCTCGACGGATTGAACCGCGTGATCCGCATCGGCAGCTTCTCCAAGACGCTGTCGGCCTCGGTGCGCTGCGGCTACATCGCAGGGCGAGCCGACTGGATCGAGCACCTCGTCGACCTCCAGGTCGCGACCAGTTTTGGCGGCCCGAGCCCGGTGGCGACCGAGATCATCGCCAAGGTCCTGGCCGGCGGCAGCTATCGCAAGCACATGGACGAGCTCCGGCAGAAGCTCACGCGCACGCGCCGCGACGTCGCGCGAAAACTTCAGGCGCTGGGCATCGAGCCCTGGCTGATGCCGCGCGGCGGCTTCTTCCTCTGGTGCCGCCTCGCGGGCGGGCAGGATGCCACCGCCGTCGCGCGCGCCGCGCTCGAGGAGGATGTGGTGCTCGCGCCGGGCAACGTCTTCAGCGTGTCGCAAACGGCCTCGGACTTCCTGCGCTTCAACGTTGCGCATATGAGCGATCCGCGGATGTGGGACGTGCTGCGGCGGGCGCTGAAGGCCAAATGATCAGCGCCTAGTACAACGGCTCCTCATAGACCGGCTCGCCGTCAAGCAGCAGCCGCTTGATGGCGGCGCGGCCTGAGGGGAGTACGGCGGCGACAACCCGGAGTTTCTGCTGGTTGCGGGCCTGCTCGAGCTTCTTGCCCTCGCCTTCGGGCACGAAATAGCTTTCGAGACCGTATTTGATCGCCAGTTTCTCGCAGAAGACGTGCGGGCCCGAGCCGCAGGTTCCGCCGTAATAGGAGACGCGGCCGCGGATCAGCACTTCGGGAGCCGTGACCGTGACGGGCTCGGCATGCACCGAGACGGCCTCGTAGAGACCATTGGCATTCGGCGCGAGCTTGACGAACACGACGGGCTTGCGCTCGGCCGCCGGCTGGCCGGCGAGCGTGCCCGCCGGCAGTTGCGAGATGTCGTAGCGGAGCACGACATAGTCGCCGCGCAGGAGATCGCGGGGATCGACCGGCTGCGTCTGCAACGTCACCTCACGGCCTTCGCGCAGGATCTGCATGCGATCGGCGACCATCAGCACCAGCAGCACGCATTGAAGCAGGACGGCGACACCGAACAGCACGGCTTTCGGGATGCGTTGCCAGAGTTTTGTCACGGACGCGGTCAACTCCATCATCGCTGGGCCCTCGGCAGCGCGCGATTGAGCGCGGTGGCAAATACGACGGCAACAACACCGGCCGCGGCAAGGAAAGCCGAGCGGCGCAGCAGCGAGCCCTTCACCGCCCAGGTGATGCCCGCGATGACGCCGGCGATCCCGAGCCAGCCGGCAACGATCCGCGGACGCACATCATCGAGCACACCGGAGACGACGAGGCACAGCATGGCGCAGAGCAGCGCGGCATAAGCGAACCAGGGCTCGCCGGCCGTGGATGCCGGCCAGATCGGCGCCGCGAGCAGGACCAGCCCGATCGAACATGCGGCAAGGATTTCACCTGCACGCCTGGTGACGCCGGCAGACGCAAGCGCGAGGATCACGCCCGCGGCCCCGCACAGGATCGCCCAAAGCGGCTGGGCCGGCACCGTGCTATTCCGGAAGCGAATGATGTCGTCGACCGTTGTCACCTCCAGGCAAGCGACGGCGGCCAGCGAAAACGCTCCGTAGATCGACAGGACAGTTCCGAGGCGTAGCGCCCTCGGCGACGGCGCAGCGGCGATCGCGAGCCCGGCGCCGAACAGCAAGGCGGCGCCGTTCGCGAGCACGAACGACGGCTGGGCACCGTCGAGCTCGAAGCGGAGCGACGTCGCGATCCACCACGGAAGCAGCGCGACCGCGACGAGATGGGCCGCCACGCGGGAATTCCATGCAAGCGCGAGCGCGGCGGCGATCAACCAGACCGCCACGAACGGAAGATGCAGGACATCGGGCGCATCATAATTGCGCATGCAGGTCCAGATGCAGGCCGCGACGAGGGCGACCGCAAGCGCGCCGCGCGATCCGGTCAGCAGTGCGGCGGCAAATGCTCCGATCGACCACAGCAGCATGCCGCCGGCGAAGTCCTCGCCGAGATGATACATCTGGCCGACCAGCGCGATGCCCGCGCCGAAGATGATCGCCCCGATGCTCGCGCAGAGATCGGCGAGAACATTGCGGCCCGTCGCGGCGAACCACGCCCCGAGGCCGCCGGCGACGACCATGCCGGCGATCAGGATCGCGAACCGCAGCAGCCGCGCGATCTCCGTCCAGTGCGCCGCGACGAAGGCGAGGAATGCGGCTGCGATCAACAGGCCGCCGACGATGGCGACGACGACGGCGATGTTGATGCCGGGCGACAGCGGCGGCAAGACACCGCGGATGGAGGCGGCCGCCGCCGGCGCGATCACGCCGTCGGCTTCCCATTGCGAAAGATCAGCTTCAAGGCGCTGCCGGTAGGCTTTGTCGAACATCGTCGTGAAACACCTCGCTCCCTGCCGGCTGGCGGGATGCTGTTGGTCGGGCCGCGACGGTAGCAGGTTCAACCTGTCACCGCTCTGGTTGCGGGGGCACCGGGCGCGCGCCCCCGCGCGACAGCGGCTTCGCGTTCACGGTCGAACCGAGTAAGTCACCGGCCGTCATGATGATGACCCGCCATGCAGAAACTGACGAACTCGAGGCAGGACGAGATCGACCGCACTCAGTTCGGCTTCATGGGTCAGGCCGTCCAGGATCACGAGCTGTACTTTGGTCGACTGCAATGCAGTCCCGATGGTCTGCGCGTTCCCGAGCGCGGGAACTTCCATTTCGCGGGCCACGCCCAGCGTCGCCGCCTCGATATCCAGCGTGCGTAGAATATGACATCCGGCGATTCATTGGCCAGATCGTTCAAGCGTAGCCGCGCGCGAATTTTGATTTCACGCAACAATTCATCGCACGTGCTTGGGAATTCGAGCATCGCAGCGCCCGACGAGAATACGGTGTTCATGACAACCCCAGTGAGGCGTCCGACACTCCCGCTATTGCCGAACAAAGGGCTCGTCATCGTTGGCCTTCCCGGATGCCGATCGAAGGACCGTATCGCCGGAAGAAAACGGACAACCTCTCGAAGGGTGAGAGCCTCTTGTGCGGGAAGGCGCCCCTTCGGCACCTGCGCGAGGTTATAAGGTCGCCTTCAAAAGGACGCAAGCTGGTCGGAACGGCGGGCAGTGACGACTTTGAACCTTCCGTCCCCACGTATCGGCAGTCTACCGCAAAGGAATTCGCATGCCGCCAACTCACGCACTGACGTCCATCCTTCCCTGCAACGACCTCGACGCCTCGGAGAAATTCTACGCCCGGCTCGGCTTTACGCGCGCGGACGGCGACAAGCCGGCGGACGGTGAGGACAGCTATCGCATCCTCTCCGATGGAAAGGGCGGCCATCTCCATCTCACCGATGCCGTCGAAGGCTGGCTGATCAGAGGCCGCAACCCGTTCGGTCTCTATCTCTACACCGAGGCCGTCGACGAACTCGCGCGAGAGTTTTCGGGCGAGTTGGCCAACGGACAGGGGCCGGAGGACACGCCGTGGGGAATGTACGAGTTTGCGCTGTCGGACCCGGACGAGACCCTGGTCAGGATCGGCTGGCCGTCACGGCTCCGTCAGAACAAGCAAGCTTGAGCGGCGGAGAGGAAGGCCTAGCACTACTTTGGCAGAATGTGTTTTCGCCGCTGTTTTTCAAGGATTTGCTTTCGGCAATATGGGCACTGCTGGGGCGGCGGCCGAAGGATGAGATC
>NZ_JADPIU010000083.1:0-14559 GCF_023073075.1 Bradyrhizobium sp. 61
ATTTGTTCAACACGCGAGCGCCGACGATACAGGTCACTGATCGCAATGGCGCCAGCGAACTCGAGAACGTGAAGTGGCGCAAGCCTGTCGCCATGCTTGCCAACGGTGGCACCCGCAGCGGCAAGGAAATCCTTGCCTATGGCTTCAAGAATACCGGCTTGGCGAGGTCATCGGTAGCCGGACCGAGGGAGCTGTCCTCTCTGCGACGGCATTTCTCATTGACGGCGGCTTGCTGTTGCTCGCGGTCGGGGACGTCCAGGTCGACGGTGAGCGGCTGGAAGGCGTTGGCGTCGCACCCACGATCGAGGTCCAAACTGACCCGGCCTCCATGGATCTAGGTGATCCTCAACTCAATCGTGCAATCGAAGTTCTATCCGTGGCCTGATCCTCGGGAGGCAGCCCTGCCAGCTCTGACCCTGATCCGCGAGGACCGGACGCCACAAGTGAAGTGCTGCGTTTCTTGCTTGAGCATTCGCTCCCACTGCAGCCAGGTTAGAATTAATCCGCTCGTGGCCCCTCTGAGACGTTCGGGGCAGCCGAATGTCCGGTTTGCGCGGCGGGTTCAACTGATCGCCGCAACACATTCTGCGAACTTCTCAGCTGGGGTCTGATAGACAAAGGTCTTTCGCGGCCTTTCATTGAGCTGCCTTGCGATCGCGCTGAGCTTGGCCTGGCTGTACAGGGACAGATCGGTGCCACGCGGAAGATACTGACGCAGCAATCTGTTGGTGTTTTCATTTGACCCGCGCAGCCAGGGACAGCGAGGATCACAGAAGTAGACGTCGACGACCTCGGTGGCCAATGTCAGACTGATGATCGGCGAGCTCTTTGCCTCTGTCCCAGGTCAACGACCGGTAAAGCTCGCTCGGCAGTCGCTGCGATTGCTTGATAAGCGCGGAGACGACGCTTTCGGTATCCTTGTTCGCGACCTTTACTAGCATCAGGCTTCGACACATGGATGCGATCCGCGGCGTCATGGAAGACATGAACCGCCAATCAAGCGGGCGTTAGATTGCCGTTCATCCGTGCGTGAAGTCGCCAGGCTTCAATCCGAGCGCTTTCACAGTGGCCTCCGGAAGCGGTCCCCACGCTTCCACCTTTTCGTTCGGAGCCATCATCGCAGCGATAATCGCCGCAGCGGTTTCCGGATCCCTTTCCGCCACGAAATAGACCGAGCGAACGGGTGGACCGCCGCCTAACGGCTGAGTTGTTACCAGGACAACCTGACCATTTGCCATGCTTCGATATACCACCGCCGCAGTGCCGCTTCCATGATCGCGTAACCCCGCAGGACGGCAATGGCGCACGGCAAGGCAAACGCGCCATGGTCTTGCATCGTCCCGGCGTCACCACCAAATGGCACAGTCATGGGAGGCACAATCGCTCGAGGAGCGAGAACGTGGCCAGCAAAAAAATGCCAACCCAAGACCTCCCGGTGATCGCCCGATTCGAGGTATGCTACCGCAATTACCTCGCTCCAGACGGCTCCATCAGCCGCCTGCTCCCTGCCTTCGCCTCCGATGCCAACCTGCTTGTAGCGCTTTACCGATCGATGGTGCTCCTGCGCCTGTTCGACCGGAAGGCTGTTGCATTGCAGCGCACCGGGCGGCTCGGAACCTATGCCGTTTCGCTCGGCCAGGAGGCGGTATCGGTCGGAATAGCCAGTGCGATGCGAGATGAAGACGTACTGCTGCCTTCCTATCGCGACAACGGTGCGCTGCTTTGGCGTGGCGTCAAACTGGAGGAGATCCTGCTGTTCTGGGGCGGCGACGAACGAGGCAATTGCTTCTCCTCCGGGCCGGCCCACGATTTCCCGTTTTGCGTTCCCGTCGGATCACAGGCGCCGCATGCCGCCGGCGTCGCGTACGCCTTCAAGCTGCGCAAGGAGCCGCGTGTCGCCGTATGCCTTTTCGGCGACGGCGCCACCTCCAAGGGCGATGTTTACGAAGCGATGAATTTTGCCGGTGTGCACAAATTGCCGGTCGTGTTCGTCGCCACCAACAATCAATGGGCCATATCGGTACCGTTGCGGCTGCAGACCGGCTCGGAAACGCTGGCGCAGAAGGCCATCGCCGCCGGGTTCACAGGCGAGCAGGTAGATGGGAGTGACGTGGTGGCGATGCGCGCCGCCGCTGAAGAGGCCATTGCCGCAGCCCGCGATGGTAACGGCCCACGCTTCCTCGAGGCGGTTACCTACCGGCTCGGCGATCACACGACCTCCGATGATGCATCACGCTATCGTCCGGCTGAAGAAGTTCAGGCCCATTGGAAGGAAGAGCCGATTGCGCGGGTACGGGCTTATCTTGCTGGCCAAAAGATGTGGAGCAAAGCGGACGAGGAAAAGCTTGCAACCGAGTGCCATGAGCGCATCGAGGCCGCGGTCGAACGCTATCTGGCAACGCCGCCACGCCGGCCCGACACCATGTTCGATCACCTCTATGCCGCTCTGCCCGAGGTCTATGCCCCGCAACGCAGCGAACTCGCGGGAGAGGACTATGCCTGAGGTAACGTTGGTCGAAGCCATCAATCTGGCGCTTGGCCGCGCGATGGAGGATGATCCGAGCGTGGTCGTGCTTGGCGAAGATGTCGGCGTCAATGGCGGCGTGTTCCGCGCCACCGTGGGTTTGCAAAAGCGCTTTGGACCCGAGCGCGTCCTTGATACGCCGCTTGCCGAACTCCTGATCAGCGGGCTCTGCGTCGGCATGGCGGCGCAGGGGCTGAAACCCGTCGGCGAAATCCAGTTCATGGGGTTTCTCTATCCCTGCCTCGATCAATTGGTGAACCATGCATCGCGAATGCGCAACCGCACCCAGGGGCGGCTCACCTGCCCGATGGTTCTGCGCACGCCGCACGGCGCCGGCATTCGTGCGCCCGAGCATCACTCCGAAAGCACCGAGGCGATGCTCGCCCATATTCCAGGCTTGCGTGTCGTCATGCCCTCGTCGCCGGAACGCGCATACGGACTTCTGCTTGCCGCGATCCGCGATCCTGATCCCGTGGTATTTCTGGAGCCGACGCGGCTATACCGCGCAGCCAAGGGCGAGGTGAAGGACGATGGTGAGGCCTTGCCGCTGGATGTCGCCTTTGTCTTGAGGGAAGGTCGCGACGTCACGCTGATCAGCTGGGGCGCGATGTTGAAGGAAACCATGGCTGCGGCCGATGCACTCGCTGACGAGGGTATCGCTGCCGAGGTCATCGATCTCGCCACGCTCAAGCCCTATGATGAAAGCACCGTGCTCGGTTCGGTCGCAAAGACCGGGCGCTGCATCATCGTACACGAGGCGGCACACACTGGCGGATTTGGCGCTGAGATCGCCGCGCTTATCGCTGAACGCGGCTTGTCCTCGCTGCTTGCACCCGTGACCCGCGTCACCGGCTACGACACGGTCATCCCTATGGCGCGGCTTGAGCGGCACTACATGCCTTCGGTCGAGCGCATCGTGACCTCAGCCCGAAAGGCGTGCCAGTTCAACTGAACTGCAACGGACCTTGCCCCATGCGCCAGTTCGTGTTGCCGGACCTTGGAGAAGGCCTTGAAGAGGCGGAGATCGTCACCTGGTACGTCAACGACGGCGATCATGTTGTCACCGATCAGCCGCTCGTTTCGGTGGAGACCGACAAGGCGGTCGTCGAGATACCGTCGCCGTCGGGCGGACGTATCGCGCGCCTGTTCGGCGCCAAGGGAGATATCGTGAAGGTCGGCGCGCCGCTCGTCGAGTTTGCCGAGGGCGCCGAGCAGGACACCGGCACAATTGTCGGCGAGCTTGGCAGCGACGAACATCCGCCGGCAGCGATCGCTTCCACGCGACCGGCCGGACAGGTGTTTCCGGCGGTGCGCACACTGGCGCGCAAGCTCGACGTCGATCTTCGACTCGTTGAGGGGACCGGCTCCGGCGGCAGCATCACTCGCGCCGATGTCGAACGGGCGGCCAAGCGTGTGTCACAGACCGGCCCTGCCGAACCCCTGCGCGGTTTGCGCCGCGCGATGGCCCAGCGCATGACGGCGGCCCATGCCGAAATCGTCCCCGCCACAGTGACGGACGAAGCCGATATCAACGATTGGCGACAGGGCGAGGACGTGACAATCCGGCTGGTGCGCGCCATCGCTTCTGCCTGCAAAGCAGAGGCGGCGCTCAACGCCTGGTATCATTCCGGCAGTGGAGAACGGCGCCTCATCGGGCGCATCGATCTCGGCATCGCCGTCGATACGGAAGGCGGCCTCATCGTTCCCGTGCTGCGCAACATCGCGGAGCGGAGCGTCCCGGACCTGCGGAGCGGACTTGACCGGTTGCGGGCCGACGCGATCGCCCGCTCGATCCCACCGGAGGAGCTGCGCGGCGCGACGATCACGTTGTCGAATTTCGGGATGATCGGAGGCCGGTTTGCCAATCTGGTCATCGTGCCGCCGCAAGCGGCAATCGTGGGCGCCGGCCGGATTTCGGAGCGGGCGGTCGCGCATCGCGGCCAGCCCGCAGTGAGGCGCATACTGCCGCTGTCGCTCACCTTTGACCACCGCGTGGTGACGGGCGGTGAGGCCGCTCGCTTCATAGTCGCGCTCAAGTCCGATCTTCAGCGGATTTCGTGAACCACGTGCGAGAGCAGGCCTAAGGTCGCTCAACACGATGCCGATCAGCATTTTCCGAAGTCGGCTTGCGCTAGTATTGGAGCGGGCGAAGGGAATCGAACCCTCGTATGCGGTTTGGGAAGCTCCAACATCCTGCAACGTCTGGGTAAGAGGCTGCCGCTGATGAATGCCGTCGTCGGCAAGTTGGAGTCCACCCTACTCCAGAGGTTCCGATACCCCCAGAGCGCGTGTGCCAACTGACTCCGTTTCGCGTAAAACCTTATCAGTAGGCTAACTGACTCCATCCGCGCCTTTGCTCTCGTTCGGTGTCGCCTGTGGCTCCAGTAGTAAGGGGTTCCGCTCAGGGAGAGAATCGGAAGCTGACGTTTTGAGCGCACGCCCCTCACCTTCTCAAGATCGTTGAGGAGTGGCAGGGGGTCAACAACTTGCACTTCCTATCGCCGCGGACCTCGCGGGATTTGGCTGAGCGGATCGTGCGCGCAATGCGGGCAAATAGCAGACAGACATCCGAACGGCAGCACCGGTGGGGTACGCGCGGATGGGGATAGGAAAAGGGCCTTTTCGCATGAGGAAGACGCTGTCCCTCACTGCGGCCAATCCTTGTACAGCGCGAAGCCGATCATGATCAGCGAGCCGATTGCGAGCAGGGCGTTAAACGGCAATTTTTCCAGCACGCCGATAACGACCGCCCGGCCGCGGAGAGTTCTCTTCATATGCGCAAAGCGCCAGCCTGCCGCACCCATCGGACATCTCCATTTGGCCCCCAGCAGCAGCGGTCTCATTCTTCAACACGGAGCGAGCTTCGGCTATCGCCCATTCGGACGTATCAGTTGATTAAGGTGAAGGAACCCTTGCAAGTCTCGCGTCCGCTTTGCTCTCAGAGGACGACGTTGAATCCGACATGGCTGCATGTCGGCCTTGGGCCAGCAGGTGACATAGCAGGATGACGAGCACACAGAGGCCGCCAACTGACGCGGCCTTACTCACTCTGAAATTCCGCGACCTTTCGATCTTGAAGCCATAGCTCGACGTCGTACCCGTCAGCCAAAACCTTGGCGCGCTTCTTGGCTTCGGTTTCGTCCTCGCAAATCAGTTGGATGCGAAGCTCGATATGCCCGTCGAGGCCCATGAGATAAGCGCGGTACTCTTGCATCTGGTGACCCCCTTTCACAAACGAAAGGCCACCAACTGAGGCGGCCTTATTCTTCAGGAGGTTGCAGGCCCGGCGACGTCAGCCACCCGTCTATAGCAGATGCGGTTTCGAGCTGGCGCAGTTTGCTTTCTACAAGATCACGTTGCGGTCCCGGCTGTGTGTTTTCCAGTTCCGCGATAATGCGGGCTCTCTCCGCGTTCAGATTGTCGTCAAATGTGTGGGAGTGTGAGCGTCGTCTCATGGCACTCTCCCTTCCCTAAGTGAATTGGGCAGGAGCGCAACCGGCGTTCTGATCACCGATTTGAAGCAACGGTGCCGCGTGCGGTGATGGAACCAGTATGCACCCGGAGCCGTAGCGGCGCCAGAACAAAACTTAAGTGGAGGCTCTCAGCGGGCCGCGCGCGGCCTTACTGCACGAAATAAATTCTCGCCACCGCCCCAGCAACAAGCAGCGCCGCGCCGAAGGTCGCAACGCCAAGGTAGATGCGTGCTTGGATTGAATACGTATTGAAATGAGGAGGGTCGATCATGCTAGCTCCTCTTGGTCTCGCGGGAGCGCGATCGGCTTCCCAAAGGGGCCTTTCGGCCCCCTAACCGCAAATCGAAGTCATTGTCCCGGTGCTTAATCGCAGTCCTGGCCCACCTTTTGCTGGGACGGTGCTTGCTCGGCCTCACCGGCCGTCATTTTCTTTGACTGTTCAGTGGGCGCGGGACGGGTCTGCTCGACCGTGCCTGCCGTCCGATCCGGTGACTGCGAGGAGGGTGCGGGCTCGATCTTCTTTGATTGCTCGGCAGCGGTAGGCTCGCTCTGCATCTGGCGTTGCGCGTCCTGCGACGATGTTGCGACATTCTCGGAGGCTTTGTTCATCGCAGATGTCGGCGGATGCTGCCTGGAATCAGTTGCTGTGGAACCAGTGGTTTGTCCGGTATAGCCTGGGACATTCCCAGATCCTGCATCGCGGCTCGCCGTATTGCAGGGAGCCGCATACACGGCGCTGGCGCTGGAGGCTAGCACCGCGCCCAAGATCAAAAGCCTGTTAGCAAGCATAGTCTTTCTCCTTTGCGTTTGCGCTAGACGCTAAACGAATTGAACAAAACTTCTGTTCCTGTGTTTCTGCGCTGCGTGCTTCTCGGCGGTTCAAATTCGCTGTTCGTGCTCCATGCCTCGAAGTCCGCTCCGGAAAAGGCGAAAAACTCAGCGTGAGCAAATCTCGTCCGCTGCATCCCACTAAGCTGACCACAGTGAGCGGTGTCGGCACTTCGCTGATGGGCCAACAGGCGACATAGTATCACATCCACAAATAGAGGAAGCCGCGCCAACTGAGGCAGCCCTACCGTCTATGTCGTGTTGTAGGCCGGTTTACAGATTCCAAAACTATGCGGTCGAGCGCGGCCCTTCCGGCGCCGTGGGCCTCGTCTTGTGACGCATAGGATTCATGCGACGCTTTGATCAGACGCTTGCCGACATGAATCTCCCACACCCAAGGTTTCGGAGGTGGAAATCTGTGACGTAGCTTAATGCGCACCTTCGTTGGACCTTGGCCTGAGCGTCGCTATCCGTCGCGCCCCTTGCCATAGCTCTAGGGCGTGACCATCCACTAGCTGCTCGGCGTGGCGAAGCGCGTCTTCTCATTGTCGCAAAGAACGTCAACGCGATTGGCAACGTGGCCATCGTCACCGATGACGTAAGCATAGTATCCGAGTGGCATGACCGGTCTACTTCGGCGGCTGTAAACCGGGGGAGCGCAGCCAGTCGCTAATGTGGGAGCCGGTTTCGGCTTGCCGCACCCGGCGGAGGGCGGCCTCGCGTACAGGCCCATAAGGGAGCAACTCGGCTTCTTCGCGGAGGCGTCTCACTTCTTCGGCGAGCCGTTCTTCAAGGGAGATGGTTTGAAACGACGCCGCTCAAACATGGCGCTGCTCCTTTCCATTCGAGGAAGGCGGGAGCGCAACGGGCGTTCTCATCACAGATGTAAGCCACGTTCCGGTCTGTGATGGTGAGAGTGTGCGCCCGGAAGTTGCAGAGGGCGAATCATTTATTAACGAATTGGACAGGAACGAATAGGCGGCCAGTCGTTTGAGGCGGACTCTCAATTCGGCGACTTATATTCGTCCTGACCGGTTTCCCTCGTCAGAAACCTCCAACCCCATAGGACGGAACCTAGCGGCAGCTTCTGCTATGGGGTCAAAAGCGGCGGTTTGGCGCTCGGCCGCAAACTTCCGGTCTGCCCCTATAAACCGACATGTAGCTGCATCGCGTCAACGGAAGCGATGGGCCAGGAGGCGACGTTCCCTGCTGGCCTCATAAGACCCGATATGACAGAGAGGCCACCATCTGAGGGCGGCCTCTGCTGCGTGCGTGAATTGGTCAGTTCTTATACCCCATACTGCTACAGACCGCGTATTGATAGTTGGGGTTTGCACCTTGCGCCCATAACCCTTGTTTACATTCCACGTACGTCCTGGCCTTGGCTGGCGCAAACGCCCTTATATCCGGGTCAAGCACTTTGGAATGCGCACCCGAGTAAAATATCTCTGTCGATGGAGTGTTCGGCCTCGTAGTTTTCTTCACGGCGTTGGCGGGTGCATTCGACAAGATGGCGACAGCTAAGCCCACAAGGAACAGCGAGGAAAATCTCATAGTAATGTCCTCCGCAACTCCACCTCGAAGTGGGCGACTATTCAAGAGAGCTACAAGCAGTGGTGGCGTCGATTAAACATAACAACCTTATTCCCGAAGGGCAATGGACGGAATTGCTCCAATGTCGCCTTCGGGTCATGAGCGACAAAACTCGTAAGAGCACAACGAGTCCGCTCTTACCCTGATCGCCGACATTCCAGGGGACATGGATTTCCGTTGCAATGGGCCAAAGGCCAATTGCTCACGACGACGGCTGCGGCCCCGGAATTTCCAATTGCCGTTCAGGATTTCTTGGCGCGGGCGATAGACGCACTCGCTGAGGACTTGGCCGACAAAGCTGACAAACAGACGATCTGCTCAACAGGCAACGTGTTGTTTGATGCAGGAACGAGCCGTGATCTCATACATAGACCTTGGCGATCTCGTCGTGGGCCCATTTGACGGCGGCCTCGGCCGGCACGCCTTGGATCGCCTTGGCGTACAAGTCGGTGACGATGTATTTGGTCACTACCTCGGCGGCCTTGCGGTTGGGCGGCCCCGCGTAGCCGGCCAGCCTCCCGAACGGCGGGATGTCGCGGAACGGCAGGAGCACTGGATCGGCGTCCCATACCTTGTCCTTCTCCCACATCCGGGTAGCGCCGTCCGAGTAGCCCTGCTGCGAGGCAAACCACTCGGCGAATACCGGCTTGGAGTGGACCCAGCGCAGGAAGTCGCCGGCGGCTTTCTTGTTCTTCGAATAGCCCATGATCATGTCGGTGAACGGATTGGGCAGATTGAACTGCCCGCCCGGACCTTTGGGGATGCGGGCGTGCAGGATGTCCTTCCACATCGGCTCCCCCTTTTCGGTGAGATACGTGTCGGGCTTGCGCTTGGCCTCGATGTAGATCGAGGCACCGTTGTTTGTGGCGCAGATGCTGCCCGAGAGGAAGGCGCGGTTGTTATTGGTGTCGTCCCAGGCAAGCCCGCCCTCGTCGCAGGCGTCATGCCAGAGGCCGACCGCGAACTTGACCGACTCGATCGCCTCCTTGCTGTTGAGCGCCACGGTCTTTCCGTCGGCCTCGACCTCCTTGCCACCCCACGACCACAGGTATGGGTACCACCAGAGTGGCGCATCGCCGAACGTGTGGCCGGCGGTCTGGCCAAGCGGCCGGCCCTTGGCCTTGAGCTTCTTGCAGGCGTCGAGCAGGCCGTCCCAGGTGTCCGGGAAGGCCTTCAACTCGATCTCGTCGAACCACGACTTGCGATAGGCGATCTGGTTGCCGCCGACCGTGAACGGCACGCCGATCCAGCCGCCGCCGACGGTAGCGACCAGCTTGGAGACCTCGTAGTAGCCGCCCTGATCCTGGCCAATGTCCTCGGCCACGTCGCTCGCATCGGCGAGGCTCTCCGCATAGAGCTGCGGCCAGTTGCCGATCGCCATGATGATGTCGGGCCCAGTGCCCGACTGGATCGCCGAGGTGATCCGCGCCTGTAGGTCGTTGGCGTTGATGGTCTCCACTTTTAGCGTGATGCCGGTCGCCTTCTGGCATTCCTGCGTAATCTGGCCTTTGAGCAGGACGTCGGATGCGGGCACGAAATCCGCCCAGCGCAGCCAGTGCACAGTCGTGCCTTGCGCGAAGGCTGGCGGCTGGCCGCTCGCCAGGATGGCGGCTAAGCCGCTGGTCTGCGCTGCCACCGCGCCGGTTGCGGAAAGCTTGAGAAGCTTGCGTCGGGTGATGCGAGCCATGAATTCCTCCCTGTGCGTAGTGCGCAATCGGGCCTTTCCGGTCGCGCATTCGGGGGCGCCAGAGCATTCAACGGCACTTCACGGCTGGAGCGTCCAGCCGAGTGCTTCCCGGATGCGACGCCGGGTTAAGACTACGCGGATTTGAGGCGGAGCGCAGCCCCAATCCATCGGCGCGTTGAAGGATTTGGCGGCCGAGATCGGTCTAACGCACGAAGTATTTTATCGGGCGTTGGCGGGACTGGAGAAGAACGGAGCGTCAATCGCTAGGACGACCTTGTCGTGCTTTGCGGCAGCGATCTGTATGTCCCATCAAAAATGATCCTGACGTCAGTACGGCCGCCGGGAGGTCCGGTAAGGGTCACTTGCGTCGGTTTGACAGGACACCGAGGACTTCCGGTCGAGCCTGGTGAACGGACATGGTCAGCGCTGGTCAGCTTGTCTCAAACGGGCCACGGAGTGACATTCGAAGTAGAAGAGCCGTCAACTGAGGCGGCCTTACTTCTAGGTCGGGGCCTTTAGACCCGGCGAGTGCAACCATTCGTCAATGTGGGCGGCCATATCGGCTTCGCGGGCCTTCTTCAAAAAGTCCTCACGCTCCTCACCTGCGGGCAATTGGTCCGCCTTTTCCCTCGCAAGCCGAGCTTCCCTGATGAGCCGCTCGCCTAGCGAGCTGTCCTGCTTGAACAGGTGGCGTTTCACGAACGTCCTCCGTCGTGAACCTCAGCGTTCGATGGGAACATTACACCTGGTGTTCACCCAGCGGAACAGGCCGTTTCGTGTGCCCGCTGCGGCGAATTAGGACAGTGAGGCATGCAGTAATTTATCGGAGTCGCCCCACCCCCTAGATGCCTCTAACGTGACTTTCGCCGGGGCTGGCATTTCACATCCCGAACAAGCATTTTCAACCAGCAAGGGGGCGCTGAAAGGCGGCCCCTTTCGATTCCGACGCTCGCGGTGGAGAATTAGGACAGTCGCAGGTGCTCGTTATGCACCCTGCCTATTCGCCTCTCAGCTTCTTTTCGATGTAGTCGTTTACGGTCTGGGCGAAGTCGTGCTGGGCCCCAATGACCGCGTTCCGTTGCTCCAGCACGTCGAGCTGGATGAGCCGGAGGCCGCTTTTTCTGCCTCTTTCCAGTGTTACGTCCCAATATTCGTTGATGGCCCGCTCAGCCAGCGAAATGGCGTTCGGGTCGCCCTTGGCGATCAGCCGACGAAGGATTCCTTGACAGGTGGCTAAGTTTGGCATCAGCCGGATATTGCGGCGTTGCCCAGGTAGCCGCAAGCCAGACGGGGAGCGCAATGGACGCTCTTGCACCGCAGGCTTCTTCCCCCTTTAAAGCCTAGTCCATCTGGCGCATGAACAGAGTTCGGCAGTCTGCGAACAAATTAGGCCACTGCGGAATTCAACTTAGGACACCCCTTACTTTTTACCGGCTATGCGGTCTAAGAGTTCGTGCAGGCGCTTCACAAAACCTTCAATCCAGCGGTCCACCGCTGTACTTCACCCGAAGTTCCTTGATCGCGAGTGCGGAAAGCTTCGCCGGGTCGCGCACGCCAGTCTGCGCGATCTCGATTATTTTCTTGGCGATCATCTCGGCTAGCGGGTCATTCCGATCAACAAGACCAATGGTGTGCAATGTCTTCTCGTAGGCCGTTGTCAACCGGCTGATCTCGTCCGATCCCATCGGCAGGTTTCGCAATAAGCGATAAATGGGCATGTGGTGCTCCCCTTTTTTCTGGCGGGAGCCGACACTCTCAGTCACCGATAACAGCCACGGTCCAAGAGGTGATGCAGGAAACAGTATTCTTGAAATGTCCGTCAGACCAGTCAATTCAAAACATTCAGCTTGAAAACTCCCGGCCCCTCGGGGGAGAAGGAGCATCAGAAAGACTCAAGTGAATTCTATATTATAGGCCATTGGTGTCTCTATAGTGTCCCGAACAGCTTTAGTGACCGATCCGATGCCCCTCGTCACCGGACGCCAACCGTGGCCGCCAGGATGATCTTCTCTTGGCTCTTCGCGGCAAGGGGGAGCCCACGACCGGCAATTCTAAAACGCCGCATCACTGGAGGCGCGATTTCACCAGAGTGTCCGAGGGTCGTTCGCCGAACTGAAGACGATAACTCTTCGCGAAATCACCTAAGTGCCAAAATCCGAGAGCGAGCGCACACGCCTTTACGCTATCCGCTCCGGCCAGCAGTCGTTGCCGCACGAGCCAGAGACGCCTCAGGCGCAAATATCGATGGAGGCTCATTCCTCGGTATCGCTTGACCGCCTCGTGCATGGTTCGCACCGAGGCGCCAACTTCTCGCGCAAGTTCATCGCTGTAGACTGGACGCCCAATGTTACCGGACAATACTGCCTGAATATCTCGGAAAATCCTGAAATACCCGAGGCAATTCGCATGAAACGCCCATCTTGCGTCAACAACGTGGGCGAATGCGGCATCAATTCCAGCCAGTAGGGACTCCCGGATTGCGGACGAAGCGTCGCCCGCCTCGCAGACATCGAATGTCGCGGAAGTTGACAGGATCTGCCTCACGAGCTCGCGCAGCCAATGCTGCGCAGCGGTGCTCGTTTCTAACGCTTTCCAGTTGGGACCGGCCTGGGGCCAGCCACGATCCTGTATTGCTGGCGTGAAAATAATCGAAGTGAATTGCCGCTCGGCTGGTTCGACCGTGGAATATGCAGCACCGCTGCCGCCGATCGCGATAGCTGAGTGATCTCTTTCGACCCCGTTGAAGCGAATGGGAAAACCGTCATCCATCGAGAACCCGACAGCTGTGCAATTATCGGCAAGCTGACCATCGGCGATGCGCGGGAAAGACTTGGCAAAATTGATGTCACATCCCGGGAGATTCAGGATGACTTGCTCAGCAGAGATTTTCCGTGCGAGAGGCGTAAATTCGACCTTCAGATTTTGCACGGCTGTTCGATACTGATCGAGATCAGTAAAGCGAAATACCTTTGGCGCCAACACAGCGAGAACCTTTGTTCTCCTATCGAGGGCCAAGGCGGCCCTCTAACAATACTAAAGCCAAATCGGGTTCTGGGGATTCCGGAATACTACGGATTGAGTGTATAGCGACCAACACGTCAGGGCTCAATGAGCCAGCAGAAGAACGAGGATCATTTTGGGTGTGAGGACATAATCAGGAACGCATCAATCAAGTCAATCAGCAGCAGATGATGCAGTTGTTGGGAGCATTCATTCAGGGCGTTGCAAGGCATTAGCAAAGCAATGGGAATGTATCGAACTCCTCCATTGAATTGCTGCGCTGCGGTCTAGATCGCACCTGCTCTGGTGTATTTCTGCTCCCCGCGATAATCTAATGCTCGGCTGGGGGCCTCACAATGTTCGATGTGTATTTGAACGACAGGCGCGATCTGCTCGTCGTGCGCAACGGTTTATCAATTCCACCTCCTGACGTGTCAGGCAAATGGCGTAAGAAGAAGAGAAAAGTCGCTTCCGTTAGCGACGGAAATTAGGCTCGCTGTTCAGGCGCAAGGCTACTACATGCGCAAGTTAAAGGATTTTAGGAAACGCTAGTCAGCGCGGCGCATGTGTACCCTCTACGGCATCACCAACCCGGCCGCATTCTGGCGCTCTTCCGCTTGGGATATTCAATCGCTATGTCGGCAACCTGACGCCGATGCCGGCGTCTTCCCCAATTATTCGGCGCCAGTGATCCGCAACACGGAAGCCGGGACCGAGATGTTAGTACCGCGCTGAGCTTTCATCTACGCTTCATTTGTCCGTAGGGCGCTGCGCCCGCTGAAGGCTTCCCTGTTCCGCCGCTTGCGAGGTACGGGTTATGGCGGCCTCAAACACCGCAATACGGCGATCGAGATGCCATAGCTCGATATCGTTGATATCAACTAGCTGCTCAGCACGTTCTCGTGCTTCCCGCTCGTCGGCACACTGCAAATTGGCCACGCTTATAACGTGGCGGTGCTGATCCAAAAGGTAAGCTCGGTAGTGCGCCACCCCACACCCCCAAAGGTCAAAAAAACAATACTCTCATTCATACAAAGGGAAACCACGGAACTTTAGGCTCCGGAGTGCGCGCTTGATGTCTATCCCTTTCGCGCGCTGATCACGGTATCATCACCTCAATCCTTCAACGAGCGCCCTCCAGCCGAGTGCATCCTTCGCCGTTACCAGCGAAGCGCCGAGCGTTGCCAAGTAGTGTGGCAACTCGCAATCGGGACGCGCGTTCATATTGCCGACAAACGAAGCGACCGCGTTCTTAAGATCGCCTCGGTCGAGGTGATCGAAGGCCCGTTGCTTGCAGCGCTCGACATATTTGTCGCGCGCCAGTTCAATTAACAGGGAACGTTCCATTCCGTCTCCCGTATCCCTCCATTGAAGGCCGCCTTGTTTGACGAACGTTATAGCTGCAGGTCCTAGGGGTAATCCTAGGAGAAGTGGTATGACGATTTCGAGGACGG